>JAFWVZ010000109.1 GCA_017523605.1 Bacillota bacterium
AGGATGGCGTACAACTTCAACAAGACCTTCATAAGGGAAGACCGCTGGAAGCTCTTTGCCGAAGGGATGGGACGCACCATGCTTATAACCGTGCTCTCAATAGTGTTCGGAACCATCCTGGGATTTGCCGCGTACATGGCCTGCCGCCACGGCAACAAGGTGGCCAACGGAATAACCGGAGTCATAAACTGGATAATAGAGGGCATTCCTACGGTAGTATTCCTTATGATACTGGCCTTTGTAATATTCGGAAAGTCGACGCTCAACGCTACATGGATATCCATAATAGGCTTCACGTTCATATTCGGATGCGGAATGTTCGGAATGCTGAAGGTGGGCTGCGACGCCATCCCCAAGGGACAGTTCGAGGCCTCCACGGCTCTTGGTTACAGCGACTCCCAGAGCTTCTTCAAGATAATACTTCCGCAGGCAGCAAAGCACTTCCTGCCGATATACAAGAGCAACGTCGTATCGCTGATCAAGGAAACGTCCGTCGTCGGATACATTGCCGTCCGCGACCTTACCAAGATGGGCGACCTCGTAAGGAGCCGCACATACCTGGCTTTCTTTGCGCTGATAGCGGTAGCCATCCTGTACTTCGTAATGGAGGCGGTGCTGGTATTCATAGTAAAGCGCGTCCAGATAAAGGTGGATCCGCGCAGAAGGTCCAGAGACAAGATCCTGTCCGGAATAAAGGAAGTCGAATAAAGACAAATTAAAAGGCCCCGCGCCGTATGTGCGCGGGGTCGTTTTTTATTTCTGCAAAAACTGCTTTACTTTTCCTTCTTTATAAGGTCCTTATAGTCCGCCGCGGCGAGTATTCCGAAGACCAGAACGACTACCGTGCAGATTATCGTTACCGCGTTCAGCAGGCTGGTGTCCTTAAGGAATATGATGGAGAATACTACTGCCCAGGCGGAATACGTAATGTTGAGCGCCATGGACTTGGAAGCTCCGATCTGCGATATTGCCCTGTAATAGAACAGGTAGGACGCGGTGGCGAACAGCGCCGCGATCGCAATGAAAAGGAACAGCTTTCCGTTACCGTTGAACAGGGATACCGTAAATCCCCAGCCCTTCATTATCGGCAGAAGCACAACGCCGTATACCACGGCGGACGTGGTCTGTCTTATCTGCAGAGCTATCTCGTCCGTAACTGCGTCGTCCTGAACGCACTTTGCGATTATTACAGCCTCGATGCCCCAGCCGAAAGCGCACAGCAGCGCACCTACGATCCCGAGCAGGAAGTTCTTGATGTTTACGTCCGGCGAATAATAAAGTCCGTATACGCCTGCAAGGCAGAGGATGAGGAATACCCAGCGGTACCACTGCATCTTTTCCTTAAGGAAGAAGTAAGCCAGGACCGCCCCGATGGCCGGGAAAATGGCGCTGGCTACGGCGCCTATGGAAGCGCCCATGTTGGCGACCGCCAGAACGTAACCGGTCATACCTACCGGTCCGCCTATTACGGCCGCGAGGGCTACGAACTTGCCGCTTCTGGTCTTAAGGGCCCTGAAAAACGCGGGCAGATTGCCCCTTATTCCGTTATATATCCACGAAAAGACCGCGGAAAACAGATCGTGAAGGAACGTGCTTACGAACGGCGCAAGAACTATCGCCTGCTCCGTGCTTACGAACGGCGACATGGCAAGCGCTATGCCCAGCACTATGGTCTCCACCGCCCAGGTAATACCTGCTAATACTCCTGCAAACATGAATTACTCCTTTAATATTGGCTCCTCCGAGCCGTAAAAATGCAATAATACGTTTATTCTACCACACTGCGTATATGTATCAACTCTTTTTTGTGCACATATCACATCATAGCGCGGCAAAACACGGACTTTCTGTGTTATAATCGCACCATGAGCAATTACACACGAAAAAACATCATAGCCTGCATGGGCGACAGCATAACCTTCGGGCACGGCGTAAGCGCAACAAGGGAGCGCGACGCATGGACCTTCGTGCTGCAGAGGATGCTCGCAGACCGCGCAAAAGTGCTCAACTTCGGGATCAACGGCGCGTCTGCTTCGGAAGGCTGCCCGGAATCGTACAGAGCGTCCGGCCTTCTGGATGAGGCTCTCGGATGCGGCGCAGACGCCTGCATTCTGATGCTCGGCACCAACGACACCAAGGAGCGCATCTGGAACACGCAGGCCTACAAGATGGGCATGCGAGGAATAATATCCGACGTGCTGCGCAAGACCAGCAGCACGCAGCCGCCTGAGCTGTTCCTTATGATCCCCCCTGCCGTATTTCCAATGGAAGACGGGCAGACCGCCTACGGAGTAAGCGCGGAGATCCTTACCGGACAGGTGATCCCCATCGTCGAAAAACTTGCGGAGGACTACTGTCTTCCGTTGATAGACCTGTACACAGCAACCAAGGACCATCCGGAATACTATCTGGAAGGAGTTCACCCGAATGCGGCAGGCAATCTTGCGATAGCACAGCAGGTATACGCAGATATCATCGAATGGCTTGAAGCGCCGAAGGAAGGACCAAAGAACATGACAGACTACAAGAGCCTTACCATGTCCGTTAAGGCTGTTACATCGGAATGCCCGCATTTAATAGCGAATCTTGCCAACACCGCGGCGCTTATCTGGGAATACATGGACGACATAAACTGGGCCGGATTCTATCTTGTCCAAGACGGGAAGCTTGTGCTCGGGCCCTTCCAGGGAAAGATGGCCTGCACAGAGATAGAGATAGGCAGCGGCGTATGCGGAACCGCCGTGGCTCAGGAAAAGACCCAGCTGGTGCCCAACGTGCACGAATTCAGCGGACACATAGCCTGCGACAGCGCTAGCAATTCGGAGATAGTAGTGCCGCTTCGCAAGGACGGCGAAGTGTTCGGAGTGCTGGACATAGACAGTCCATCATTTGGACGCTTTACAGAAGAAGACAAGGATCATCTGGAATACCTTGCGGGATTACTGGAACTGAATCTGTTTAAGGAGTGACCTCACGGACCGGAAAGGATCCGGATCAGAAACGGCCGCGTTCGCGGATGACTCATTGCAAAATAAAAAGGGAGCCCTGCCCCGCTGGCAGAGCTCCTTTTTGTTGAGTCTTGTTTACGCGGTGTGCAACCTCAGCACTCGAATCCGCCGTCGACCTTTATGATCTGGCCGTCTATGAAGCTGGAGTCGTCGGTCGCCAGGAACAGAGCTACTGTAGCGATGTCATCCGGCACTCCGCATCTCTTTACCGGGCAGTTATCAATCATGCCCTGCAGAGCAGCAGGTCCGCCCAGACCGTCTACCATTGCGGTGTGGATGAGTCCCGGAGCGATTGCGTTTACCCTGATCTCAGGACCAAGCTCCCATGCCATGGACTTGGAAAGTCCGGCCATTGCGTGCTTGGAGGAAATGTACGGAGCAAATCCGTGGTGAGCAGCATAGGACGCTACGGATGCAACGTTTACTATTACGCCCTTGCCCTTAGCCTTCATGATCGGTGCTACGAGCTGGCAGAGCTTAAGAGCGGAATCTACGTTTACTCTGAAGATCTTATCCCACTCCTCTATGGTAACAGCCTGAACGGAAGACAAGCTGAGCATTCCTGCGTTGTTTACAAGAATGTCTACAGTTCCGAAGGCCTCTATCGTCTTGTTGACTATCTCATCGCAGAACGCAAGATCGGAAGCGTCGCCGAGAACATAGATGGCTTCGCCGCCGGCGGCCTTGATGTTATCGACGACCTCTTTAGCGCGCTCTTCGTTCCTTCCTGTAATAACGACTTTTGCACCTTCCTTAGCGAAAAGATATGCTGTGGCTCTGCCCATTCCGGAGGTGGCGCCTGTAACGATCGCTACTTTGTTTTCAAGTCTCATTGTTTATCCCTTTCTGTAATTGCATAGAAAACCAAATGGATACCGACGCCGGTATCTGCGGCATGAATTATACCATACGGACTTCTTATTGTTAATTATAAATCAAACTCGGGTAACAATAGTACGGTATTTGTTACAAAAATCACACACTTTTTTTTGATAATTGTATAATTTCATGCACGTCATGGACCATTTGCCCCAGATAGGCCGGTCCGGGACAGAAAAAACGAAAACTTCTATATTTAAGGAACTGAAGTGGAACGCTTGCGGAATACACGCGGACCGCACCGCCTGTATACTATCCGCATATCATACCGATAAAGGGATATTACATTTACATGGAGGTATAAAAATGTATTTTGAAACAATAGCTAAAGTCATCGCTGAGCGTATGGACATCGACGTTGAGAGCATCAAGCCGGAAAGCACCTTCGCGGACCTTAAGATCGACTCCCTGGACACCGTGGACATGGTAATGAATCTGGAAGACATCCTGGGTATCGAGATCGATCTGGATCAGCCCGTGACCACCGTAGACGACCTCGACAAGTTCATCCAGCACAAGGTGGCAGCAAAATGATAAAGTCCGAACTTTGCAGCCTTTTAGGTATTAAGTACCCTGTATTCCAGGGCGGCATGGCATGGATAGCCGACGGCAAGCTTGCGGCGGCAGTCTCCAACGGAGGCGGTCTGGGAATAATCGCTGCGGGCAACGCTCCGGGCGAATACGTGCGCAGCCAGATAAAGATAGCAAGAGAACTTACGGACAAGCCGATAGGCGTAAACATCATGCTTCTGAGCCCCTTCATCGAAGAAGTCGCTAAAGTCGTCATCGAAGAGAAGGTCGAAGTAGTTACAACCGGCGCGGGCAACCCGTCCAAGTTCATCGGCGCGTGGAACGAAGCAGGCATCAAGGTAATACCGGTAGTCGCTTCCGTAGCCATGGCAAAACTTATGACCCGTCTGGGAGCCGCGGCAGTGATAGCCGAAGGCGGCGAGAGCGGCGGCCACGTTGGCGAGCTCACCACAATGGTACTTGTACCGCAGGTATGCGACGCAACCGACCTTCCCGTTATCGCGGCAGGCGGAATAGCTGACGGCAGAGGCGTAGCGGCGGCGTTCATGCTGGGAGCGTGCGGCGTTCAGCTGGGACCAAGGTTCCTGAGCGCTTACGAGTGTGGCGTACACCCCAACTACAAGAAGAAGATCCTTAAGGCAAACGACCTTTGCACCATGGTAACGGGCAAGAAGCTCGGTCATCCGGTGCGTCAGCTCCGTACCGCTTTCGCAAAGAAATACTGGGACGCCGAATACGGCGGAATGCCGGACGACGAGCTTGAGGCTCTGGGCACAGGCGTTCTTAGGCTCGCTGCCGTAGAGGGCGACGAAGAAAGAGGATGCTTCCTTTCCGGACAGATAGCTGCCCTGGTCAAAAAGGAACAGCCCGCCGCAGAGATAATAAAGGAACTTATGGAGGAGGCAGAACCTTTACTCCTCGGAGCATCGAAATGGGTAGAATAGCTTTCGTTTTCTCGGGCCAAGGCGATCAGCACCCCGGCATGGGAAAGGAACTTTACGAAAAGTACGCAGCTGCGCGCAAGGTGTTCGACACCTGCGACAGCCTGCGTCCCGGAACCTCGGAAATGTGCTTTTCCGGCACCGCCGAGGAACTGAAGGAAACAGCAAATACGCAGCCGTGCATGTTCGCTTTCGAGCTTGCAGCGGCTGCTGTGCTTATTGAAAACGGCATCAGACCGGACGCCGCCGCAGGATTCTCCCTCGGGGAAGTAGCCGCGGCAGCAGCGACCGGACTGTTCGATCTTGAGACAGGCTTTAAGCTGGTAACAAAGCGCGGACAGCTTATGCAGGAAGAGTCCGAAAAGCACGACACCACCATGGCGGCAGTCGTTAAGCTTACCGCGCAGCAGGTGGAAGAAGTCTGCAGCAGGCACGAAGGGATATACCCCGTAAACTACAACTCGCCCGGTCAGGTGAGCGTTTCCGGACTTGTATCCGCCATGCCGGCGTTCAAGGAAGATATAAAGGAGATAAGAGGACGCGTTCTGCCGATAAACGTTAAGGGCGCGTTCCACTCCCCCTTCATGCAGCCAGCATCCGACTCTTTCGCGGAAGTGCTTAAGGACGTGGAATTCTCCGAGCCTTCCGTACCGCTCTACGCTAACCTTACAGCACAGCCCTACGGGGACGACCCTGCGGAGCTTCTGGCAAAGCAGATAGCAAATCCCGTGCGCTGGGAACAGACGGTAAGGAACATGATAGCTGCCGGCATCGATACATTCATAGAAGTCGGCCCTGGACAGACGCTTATAAACCTTATAAAAAGAACCGACCCCAACGTCAGGACCTACTGCGTGGCCGAGCTGGACACGCTGCTTGCGGAGGTGAAGAATGCTTAACGGAAAGACAGCCGTCGTAACAGGCGGAGCACAAGGAATAGGAGCAGCCATAGCTCTTAAGTTCGCGTCCATGGGCGCGGACATAGCCATCCTCTGCCGCTCCGGCGAGGAAGCCGCCGCGCCCCTTCTGGAACAGATCAGATCCGAGTACGGCGTAAAGGCAAAGGCATACCGCTGCGACGTATCCTCCTACGAGGACAGCAAAGCCGCGGTAGCGGAGATAAAGAAGGATTTCGGGACCGTCCACATACTCGTGAACAACGCGGGAATAACCAGGGACGGACTTGTTGCCACCATGAAAGAAGAGACCTGGGACCAGGTCCTGGACACCAATCTTAAGGGCGCATTCAACATGATACGCCACTGCACCGGACTGTTCCTCAGGAACAGAGAAGGCTGCATCATAAACATCAGTTCGGTTTCCGGAATGATAGGAAACCCGGGTCAGGCCAACTACTCCGCTTCCAAGGCGGGACTGATAGGCCTTACCAAGACCGTCGCCAAGGAGCTTGGATCCAAGGGCATACGCTGCAACGCCATAGCTCCGGGATTCATAAGGACCAAGATGACGGAAGATCAGGAGAACAGTCCCCTGCTGGCCATGATCCCTCTGGGAAGGATGGGCGAAGCGGAAGACGTTGCGCAGGCTGCGGCTTATCTGGCCGAAGCGGGCTACGTTACCGGCGAAGTCCTGCGCGTGGACGGCGGAATAGCAATGTGAGGTAAAGAATGAACGAATACAGAAGAGTAGTTGTTACAGGTCTGGGAGTCGTAAGCCCCGTGGGCAGCGACATGGAGACCTGCTGGAACAACCTTGCTAGCGGATACAACGGAATAGGTCCCATAACCTATTTCGATACTGAAAACTACAAAGCCAAGCTGGGAGCTCAGGTCAAGGGCTTCGACGCGGAGCAGTACATGGAGTACGTGGAGACGCTCAGGAACGACCTCTACACCCAGTACGCCATAGGCGCCGCCCAGCAGGCAATGGATGACAGCGGTATACTGGGAAAGATAGAACCCGAAAGATTCTCCGTATACTTCGGATCCGGAATAGGCGGTCTTGGCACCACCTCCGCGGAAGTCGAAAAGCTGAACGCACGCGGTCCCCGCAGGGTATCCTCCCTGTTCGTACCGATGATGATACCCAACATGGCGGCAGGCACCCTGGCTATACGCTTCGGATGCAAGGGCGCTGCAATGCCCTCCGTAACGGCATGCGCTTCCGGTTCCAACGCCATAGGCGAAGCCGTAAGGGCAATTCGCCACGGCTATACGGATGCAGCTATCTCCGGCGGCGCGGAAGCTTCCATAGTCCCCGTAGGAGTAGCAGGCTTCATTAACATGCAGGCACTCTCCACGTCCGACGATCCCAACGCCGCTTCCCTGCCCTTCGACGCAAGGCGCGCAGGCTTCGTGATAGGCGAAGGCGCGGCGGCCCTCATCCTCGAGGAATACGAGCACGCCAAGGCCCGCGGAGCAAAGATCTACGGAGAGATCTGCGGATACGGCGTAACATGCGACGCATATCACATTACATCCCCCGATCCGGAAGCAGAAGGCGGAGCCCGCGCAATGGCGGACGCCCTCAGGGAAGCCGGATACAAGCCCGGCGAGTCCGTGTACATCAACGCTCACGGCACCGGGACCAAGATGAACGACAAGGGCGAGACCGCGGCCATCAAGAAGGCCCTGGGCGAAGAGGAAGCCCGCAAGGTTGTCATAAGCTCCACCAAGTCCATGACCGGACACATGCTTGGAGCCGCAGGCGCCATAGAGGCCATAGCGTGCCTTAAGGTGCTGGAGACAGGCATCATCCCGCCGACCATCAACCTTAACGAGCCTGACCCGGACTGCGACCTCAACTATACGCCCAACAAGGCCGTAAAGGCGGACGTGGACCTCTGCCTGTCCAACTCCCTTGGATTCGGCGGACACAACGCCTGCCTGGCGTTCAGGAGGGTAAAATGACTCTCGGCAAAGAAGAGATAAAGAAGATACTCCCCCACAGAAACGACATGCTGCTGGTGGACGACGTTACCGAAGAAGACGGAGTCGCTACGGGTCACTATCACGTTACCGGCGACGAGTTCTTCCTTAACGGACACTTCCCCGGAAACCCCATAGTCCCCGGCGTCATACTCTGCGAGATCCTTGCCCAGTCCGCGTGCATACTTCTGCGCGACAAGATGACGGAAGGCCAGCTCCCGGTATACACCGGCCTCAACAACGTTAAGTTCCGCTCCCCGGTAAAGCCCGGAGATACGGTAGAGACAAGGTGCAGCATCAAAAGAGCCAAGCACCCCTTCTACTTCGCGGAAGGCACCGTCTGCGTGGGAGACCGCCTGTGCGTAAGCGCGGAATTCGCGTTCGCGATCACGGGACAGACAACAGGTAAGTAACATGAGCATATACAAGAAATACTGCACGGAAGTCCTTGACGAGAACGGCGGCCTTAAGGAATTCTCCCTCAACTACCCGGAGAACTTCAACTTCGCCTACGACGTCGTGGACGCCATAGCGGACGAAGAACCGGACCGCAAGGCCCTGGTCTGGTGCAACACGGAAGGCGAAGAACACGTCTTTACCTTCGCGGACCTAAAAAGAGAGAGCAACAAGATAGCAAACGTCCTGAGCAGCGCCGGCCTTAAGAAAGGCATGAAGGTGATGCTGGTCCTTAAACGCCACTACGAGTACTGGTTTACGGTGCTTGCTCTGCATAAACTCGGAATAACGGCCATCCCTGCCACCCACATGCTGCTTGTGAGCGACTATGTCTACCGCATCCAGATGGCAAGGATAGACGCCGTAATATGCACTCCTTACAATGACGTACCCGCAAGGATAAGAAGCGCCGTACAGCAGGCGGGATCCAACTGCATACTGTGGTGCATCAAAAACGACGAAATGGCATTCCGCAACCTTACAAGGGAAGCAGAAGCCGCAAGCGACGTACTGGAGAGGGTCCCCACAAAGGCCACGGACAACATGCTTATGTACTTTACGTCCGGCACCACTGGCTACCCCAAGGGCGTGTTCCACGACTTCACCTACCCTCTTGCGCACATAATAACAGCGAAGTACTGGCAGCAGGTATCCGAAGGCGGCCTTCACCTTACGGTCTCTGAAACGGGATGGGGAAAGGCTTCCTGGGGCAAGATCTACGGACAGTGGCTCTGCGGAGCGGCCGTAATGGTCTACGATTTCGACAATTTCGACCCCAGGCAGATGTGCTACGTAATAAACAAGTACGGCGTGGATTCGTTCTGCGCGCCGCCCACAATATACCGCTACATAGTTCGCAAAGGCCTTCCGGCAATGCCCGGTCTTAAGCACGTGGCTACCGCCGGTGAGATGCTTGCGCCGGAGATCTTCAAGAAGTTCTACGAGACCACGGGTCTTATGATAAACGAAGGCTACGGACAGACCGAGACCGTGCTTCTCCTTGCCAACCTTAAAGGGATGAAGGCAAAAGAAGGCGCGCTGGGCAAGCCCTCCCCCTTCTACAACGTGCAGCTCAGAAGCCGCGAAGGCGGTCCGGTAGCTCCCGGAGAAGTAGGCGAGATCGTAGTAGTTCCAAGGGAAGGCGCGCGTCAGGAAGGCGTGTTCAGTGGATACCTTTACGACGACGCCCAGTACGAATACGTATGGCGCGGCGGAGTGTTCCACACCGGAGACGCCGCTTACATAGACGAAGACGGTTACTTCTGGTTCTACGGAAGGTTCGACGACATAATAAAGACCGGCGGATTCCGCGTAGGCCCCTACGAGATAGAGAACGTTCTTATGGAGCACCCGGCCGTTGTGGAATGCAGCGTGGTGGGTGTTCCGGACCAGCTCAGAGGCCAGGCGATAAAGGCCTTCATAGTTGCCGGAAACGATTACAAGGTGTCCAAAGCGCTGGAACTGGACATAAAAAACAGCTGCAACAACAAGCTTGCCGAGTACAAATGGATAAGGCAGATAGAGTTCGTGGACGAGCTGCCGAAGACCATAAGCGGCAAGATCAGGAAGACGGAGCTTAGAGAAAAACAGTAGATAAGGGTAATGAGGCCGCCTGTCCTTAAGGACCGGCGGTCTTTTTATTCCCCGGCAGTCCTGTTATCAGGTCAATACCGGTCAGTTCTGTGTTCCGGTCTTTTTATTTTGATCAAACTTTAATTGAGTCTGCAAAAAATGCTGTTCTTCGGCTACGTTCTCGAAGCCTTCGCTGCGTTCCGGATCCTTCGAAAAAGCCTCGAAAGCATTTTGCAGACTCTTACATTGCATGATACAAGCATGATCAAACCAAAAGAACCAGCTGCCCGGTTTGACTAAAAACGCTCCGGACGATATAATTAAAGGACTGAAAAGCAACTACCGACGGAGGACGTCTTATGGATAAAAAGCTCAACAAAAGGACCGAAGCAGAGATCATAATGAATACCGTTCCGTGCGGGATAATAAAGATCAGCTGCGAGGACTCGCCCCGCGTCAAATACATAAGCGACAGGATGCTGCGCATCCTTGGATTTCCTAAGGAATGGACCGCGCAGAGCCCGGAGCTGGAGCCTTTTAAGCAGAGCGTTCTTTCCTTCCTGCCTCCGGAAGACAGGCGGAGATTCCCCATGCTGCTTAGTTCCGTTGATGAGCAGAACGGACCGGTGTCCGGCGAACAGACTGTTCTGCGTTTCGACGGCAGCAGCGTAAGGCTGTTCGGCTGGGTGTCCAAAAGCAAGGACAGCAGCGGATCTCCGGAGCTTAACGCAGTATGCATAGACCTTTCGGAAGAGGCGCAGTCGCGCAGGGAAAGAGAACTGCAGCGCTATGTAAAGGCCTTATCCGGAGTCTACGACGACATATTCGAATTCAACTATAAAGACCACACCGTTACGGTGCTCCACACCAGAAGCTCCGCAATGCTGCGCTGGGTGCAGGGAATACCCATGCAGATGAAGGAAGCCACCGAGTCCTGGATACTCAGAAGGCTTCCCCCGGACCAGCAGCGCGAGCTGAGAAAGACCTTCTCCGAGGAGGCCCGCCGCGAAATGACAGACGAAGGCGAAGCCCCGGAGATCCACTACAGCGTGGTATCCTCGAGCGGCAGAAGCAGGGATTACACAGGCATATTCGTAAAGATGCGCCCCGGCATCAGTCTGTTCTGCTGCAGACAGGACGTTACCGTTCCGCAGACCCTTCAGATCTCAGGGGACATACCAAGGATAAGGACCTTCGGGTATTTCGACGTCTTTGTGGGCGACAAGACCGTGCTGTTCCGCAACAGCAAGTCCAAGGAACTGCTGGCTCTTCTGGTGGACAGACGCGGAGGCTTCGTATCTTCGGAGGAGGCCATAGCATTCCTGTGGGAGGACGCCGTATACGATTCGGTAACGCTTGCAAGATACCGCAAGGTAGCTCTAAGGCTTAAGAACACTCTGGAAGAGTACGGAATATCGGACATGATAGAATCGGTAAGCGGAAAACGCAGGATAGTGACGGACCGCGTAAAATGCGATCTCTACGACTATCTGTCCGGCAAGGAAGAATATTCGCAGCTGTTCAAGGGCAGCTATCTTACCAACTACAGCTGGGCCGAGAACACGCTGGCGGAGCTTACGCAGAGCGAAAGGTAAAGGAGGAACTGTAATGGCTGTACGCGAAGGATTTCATCATGTTGCGCTGCGCGTAAAGGACATCGACACCACGATAGCCTTTTATGAGGCGCTGGGCTGCCGCCTAAACAGGACCTGGGTCCGGGACGGATCCAGAAACTGCATGATAGACATGGGCGGAGGCAATCTTCTGGAGGTCTTTTCCGGAAGAAAAGACGGCGTAGAAGCTTTCCCCAGGTTCGAGCACATTTCGTTTAAGAGCAGCGATCCGGACGCGGACTTTGCAGCAGCGGTCGCCGCAGGAGCGCGTCCCCGCACGGAACCCAAAGACGTTGCCCAGGGCGATCACCACGCGAGAGTAGCTTTCGTCTACGGCCCGGACGACGAGATAGTAGAGTTCTTCATGGCAAAATAGAACGGAGTCCTGCTTTTTTCCGCATTTGACGCAAAAAATACCCGTTTCATTTACAAGATAAGCATCACTGTGTTAAAATATAAACATAGTAATGCTTTTTGTTTATCCCGATTCGGAGGTAACGGATATGAAAAAGTTCGGATCGATAAAGAAGATCATCGTCATCGTAATGGCTCTTATTATGGTCTTCGGAACTACCGCCGCATTTGCCGCGGATAACCGCACCTGTACAACGGCGCCGGAGATCTATCAGCTGGTACGCGACGGATATAACCAGGGGTCACAGGGTCCCATCAGCATCATTAAGGGCACGCTCAAAAAGGGACTCTTCACATCCAAGACAGTATACCTTGTAACGCTGTCCGGCACGGAACTGGTGCTCAACCAGTCCACGGAAGTGCTTACGGACCTGTTCTCCGGATTCAATCTGGACAACGCTTACTACAGCAACGTGGTATCGGTGATCTGCCAGAACGTTCCGCAGGGCTCCAACCTGATAATAGCCGGTCACAGCCTCGGCGGCATGATAGCTCAGCAAGTCGCGGGCAACTCCACAGTTAAAGCCAGATACAACATCCTCAACACTGTAACGTTCGGATCGCCTCTTCTGTCCGCAGGCACCAGAGAAGGCACCGTAAAACGCCTCGGCGACGTTTCGGACATAGTACCGCTCCTGTCTGTCCATACTCTGGTAAACACAGTATGGGCAATGGCCGGCCTTAACCGCGAGGACGGCGGCTACTACCTGAGGCCCATCACGGCTCACAACGAGAGCTACGGAAGAGCCGACGTCTGGGGCAAGTACGATGTTACAGGCATCAAGTACGGCGGATATAAACTTGTCCTCGACATGAGTACAAGGCAGTTCTTCCAGTCTCCGATAATAGACTGGTAACACCGGAGGCTTACGGCAGCGCATCAAGCAACGCGTACCGCAATACCGGAAATACACGTTAATAAGAATAAAAGCCCCTTGATCTCTCAAGGGGCTTTTTAGTACAACTATTTGGTCGGACAGAGGTCCGAAGCAGCAGGATGCTGCCGTTATTACTCCACGTCCTCAAAGCGGGGGTCGTCATCAGGGATGGTACTGAAGCCGTCCTTCTGCATGCCGCTGCGTTCCTCTTCCAGAAGCATCATCCTTACGTAATCGTTCATGCGGCGGACGAAGTTGAAGAGATCCACGGCGATGACCAAAACGGCAACGATCACCCAGCCCTGCGGCGACAGCCTTACTACGCTCCTCCTGCCTATGAAGAACAGTATGAGAGCGCAGATGACCAGCCCGATGACCAGGTATTTTACATGGTCTTTTATGTATTGTTTTCTCCAGTGATCTCTTCTGTCCATGGTCCTTACCTACCTGTTAAGGTATTCTTCCTGCGCGGCGCTGAGAGCGTCTATCTTTACGCCCAGGAACTCAAGTTTTCTTCTTGCTACCTCCAGATCCACCTCGCGCGGAACGTCTATAAGCTTTTCCGTAAGCTTGCCTGCGTTCTCCACAAGATATTTTGCGGATAGAGCCTGGATGGCAAAGCTCATGTCCATTATCTCGGCGGGATGTCCGTCGCCTGCGGCCAGGTTTACGAGCCTGCCTTCCGCAAGGACGTACACGTGCTTTCCGTTTGGCAGTGTGTAACCCATTATGTTGGCGCGCATCTCGCGAACTTCCGTGGAGATCTCCTCCAGGCGCTTCATGTCTATTTCTACGTTAAAATGTCCGGCGTTGCAGAGAACTGCGCCCTCCTTCATTACCAGAAAGTCCGGCTCGGTTATTACTCCGCAGCAGCCCGTTACAGTAACGAATATGTCCCCTATCTTTGCGGCATCGTTCATGGGCATTACTTCGAAGCCGTCCATTACTGCCTCGATGGCCTTTACGGGATCCACTTCCGTAACTATGACTCGTGCTCCCATGCCCTTGGCGCGCATGGATACTCCCTTTCCGCACCAGCCGTAGCCTGCTACCACAACGTTCTTTCCTGCAACTATAAGGTTGGTGGTGCGGTTGATGCCGTCCCAGACCGACTGTCCGGTACCGTAGCGGTTGTCGAACAGGTGCTTGCAGTCCGCGTTGTTTACCTTTACCATCGGGAAGCGAAGCTTTCCTTCGTTATTCATTGCGATAAGGCGTGTAATACCGGTTGTTGTTTCCTCGCAGCCGCCTATGACGTACTGCAGCTCGTCCTGCATGTGGTTGTGCAGCATGTTGACCAGGTCTCCGCCGTCGTCTATTATTATGTTTGCGTGATGCGACAATGTCTCCCTTATATGGGCAAAGTACTCCTCTTCCGTTGCTCCGTGCCATGCGTAAACGTTAAGGCCGGCCTTAACAAGCGCCGCGGCCACGTCGTCCTGAGTTGACAGCGGGTTGGATCCTGTAACAAACATCTCCGCGCCTCCGGCAGCCAGCACCAGGCAAAGATACGCTGTCTTTGCCTCCAGATGGATGGAGAGCGCTATGCGTTTGCCCTCAAAAGGCCTGGTCCTTTTAAACTCTTCTTCCAGGCTCCTTAGTATGGGGCAGTTCCTCTTTACCCACTCTATCTTGTTCTCGCCCGACGGCGCCAGATCCAGACTTCTGATGATGCTCAAAACAGCTTTCCTCCTGTTGATCTCTTACTTCAATGCCCTGCCCCCGTCCGGGAATACTTTTCATACCTCAGACCGCAGAGTTAACTGAATCATTATATCACGAAATGGCTAAAGAACAAAACACGGAGCTGACCTGCTGACAAATCTATTCTTAACAAACTCAAAACCCCTTGGAATTCCAAGGGGTCTGACGTGGAGCTACTGACCAGAGTCGAACTGGTGACCTCATCCTTACCAAGGATGCGCTCTACCTACTGAGCTACAGCAGCATCTTATGGCGCCGCTTTCCGCGACGCCAATTATTATACTTGCGGCGCCTTTAGTTGTCAAATACTTTTAAGCGTAAACGGCAAGTTTTCCGGCCAAAGGCCGCCTTGCCGCCGGGAATGTCCGGCGCACGGAACGCCCTACAGTATCTTCTGCATCTTTGTGCGTATGCGCTGGATGGTATTGTCTATTTGTTTGGGCGTTTTACCCAGTAAATCGGCGATTTCACGGTAGCTTTTGCCCTGGGTGAGGTATTTTATGGTCGCGTGCTCAAGTGTGCTGAAATTGGCGTTTTCCTGGTCGAATACACGCTGCAGGAGCTCCGTCTTTATGGCAACGTTCTCCGGATCGGATTCCGCGCCTGCAGGTATCACATCCGCAAGCGTGTTGTACATGTTGACGTCCCAGACCACCGGCTGATCCAAAGATACAGCGTCGTTGAGCGGGGAATGCTTTGCGCGCGCGGCTGCCCTTATGGCGGAGATGATCTGGCGGGTTATGCAGGTATACGCAAAACTGGAGAACGGAACTCCGCTGTCCGCTTTGTAGCTGCGTATCGCCTTAACGAGGCCTATCATGCCTTCCTGCACCACGTCGTCGCGGTCCGCGCCGATTATGTAGTAGAGAGCGGCTCTGGAAAGGACCTTGTCCTTGTTTGCGGTAAGCAGCAGTTCTTCTGCGTCTGTGTCGCCCTTCTGGGCAAGCTCTGCAAGCTGTTCATCGGTAAGTTTCTTCAGTTCTTCGTAGTTCATGGTGTTCTCCTTCAGTCCTATCTCTAACGTCTCTGCCTGGCGGCTTCGAAAAGCACTATCGCCGCGGCGTTTGACGCATTAAGCGAATTAACGTGACCGCACATTGGTATGGATACCACATAGTCGCTCTTGGCCTTAAGGTTGGGCGATACGCCCTTTCCTTCCCCGCCTATTATAAGAGCGAGCGGTCCTTTAAGATCCGAAGCGCTGTAGTCCGTACCGTCCATGTCCACGGCTGCTATCCACAGGCCCTTGGACTTGAGCAGGTCTATGCAGCGGGAAAGGTTGCCGGTCTTGGCCACGGGTACATATTCTATGGCGCCTGCGGAGGCCTTTGCGACCGTTTCCGTAAGCGTTACGGAGCGTCTGGACGGGATTATTACGCCGTGAGCTCCGGCGGCGTCCGCGGAACGCAGTATGGCTCCCAGATTGTGCGGGTCCTCCAGCTCGTCCAGTACTACCACCAGCGGAGCCTGGCCCTTTGCCTTTGCGGCTTCCAGTATCTCCTCCACTCCCACGTACCTGTGGGCTGCGGCATATGCGGCTATGCCCTGGTGAGCTTTTCCCGGGGCCAGCTTGTCCAGCACGATCTTGTCCACGTACTGTACGGGAATGCCCTCTTCCCTGGCAAGCGCCGAGATCTGCTTTGCGGAACCCTCGGCATCTTTCTGCATAAGGACCTTGTCCATGGGGCGTCCTGCCTTTATGGCTTCCTTTACAGGGTTGCGGCCTATAAGAAGATTGGGGTTCTCTTCCGGCTTAGCTGTCCTTCTTGCAGGTGCTGATGCAGTCCTTGCGGTACCGGCTAAGCTGCGTGTACCGGCCTTGACGGTCCTTGCGGACGATGCGGTCCTGCGGGTTCCGGACGCCGCGGATGCCGTGCGTTTTCTTCCGCCGGCTGCGGGTTTTTCGTATTTAGGTCCCGTTCTGGGGTTGTCTCTCTTAGGCATCGTTTCTGCGCCTTTCTTCTGTTATCTCTATGGCTCTTTGCATTATCTGCGTAAGACGTTCCGGTTCGCCTGCAAGGTGTTTAAGACCCAGTAGAGCCTCGAACGCGGTGGCCCATTTGTAATCCACGGGATCCGCGTTCTTAGGCCTGGTAGCGGTCTTGTGGTTGTGCGCCCTTCTTACGAAGTCCTTTTCTTCTTCCGTAAGGAAGCCATCCTCGGACATCGTCTTAAGCGCTGCAGCCTGACCGGCCGCGCACACGAAAGCTACGCCTGCCCTGTGGAGCATATCCGCCCTTGCGGAACCTGAAGTCCGAAGCACGTACTCTCTTACGCAGAGTTCGTAGATGGCGTCTCCCAGATAAGCCAGTTCCAGTATGTTGATCTGATTCGGGTCTTTCTGCATGTACCGTCCGTGATCTTGCCGCGCGGCAGGCACTACGCCCTGTCCGCGTTGTTGAATATGTCTCTTAAGTAGCCGGACGAGGCTTTTCTGCGCTGTCCGGATGCTTTACCGTCCTTGTCAGGATCTGATGACCTGGACTCCCTGGGGGGTGTCTTTAAGGGTGATGCCTCTGGCTGCGAGCTCGTCCCTGATCCTGTCGGCTGTTGCCCAGTCTTTGGCTTTTCTGGCAACGGCGCGCTCGTCGATGAGTTTCTGGAGTTCTGCATCTATCTCTTCCTTCTTTTCCTGTCTGAGGAGTCCCAGCACACCGGTAAGCTCGTCCAGAAGCTCAAAGGCTTTCTGAGCGAACTCCTTGGTGGCTCCGGCCGCGGTATCCCTGTTGATGTCCGCCACCAGCTCGAATACCGCGCTTATGGCGTCCGCAGTGTTAAGGTCGTCGTCCATGCTTTCGATGAACTTCTGCTTGTGGGAATCGTAGGCTGCAAGCTTTTCGGCTTCGGCGGCAGTCATTGCGCCGTCCGCACCGTGAGCTATCAAATGCTTAAGAGTAGCCTTGCAGTTCTGCATCCTTTCAAGGCCTGCCTTAGCGGCTTCCATAAGGTCTCTGGAGAAGTTTATGGGGCCTCTGTACTGAGCGCTTAAAAGGAAGTAACGCAGCACTTCGCCGTCGTACTCCTTAAGAACGTCCCTAAGCAGGAAGAAGTTTCCCGCGGATTTGGACATCTTTTCGCCGTCTATGTTTATGAAGCCGTTGTGCATCCAGTAGCGGCTGAAAGTCTTGCCGGTAAGGCCCTCGGACTGCGCTATCTCGTTTTCGTGGTGCGGGAACTGAAGGTCCTCGCCGCCTGCGTGAAGGTCTATGGTCTCGCCCAGGTACTTCTTGGACATCGCGGAGCACTCTATGTGCCAGCCCGGACGTCCCATGCCCCAGGGACTCTCCCAGGCAATCTCGTCTTCCGATTTTCTGGCCTTCCACAGAGCGAAGTCCAGCGGATCTTCCTTTATGTCGTTTACGTCTACGCGGGCGCCGGCTTCCAGATCGTCTATGTTCTTGCCGGAGAGCTTGCCGTAGCCGGGGAACATGCGGGTGCGGTAATACACGTCGCCGTTTACCTCGTAGGCCATTCCCTTGTCGATGAGACCCTGCACGAACTTTATGATGTCCGGCATGGTCTGGGTTACTCTGGGATGCACTGTGGCGGGCGCCACGTTAAGCTGCTTTACGTCCTCGTAGTAGGCGGCGATGTACTTTTCGCCCACCTCCAGCGCGGATATGCCCTCTTCCCTGGCACGGTTGATTATCTTGTCGTCCACGTCCGTAAAGTTCTGGACGTATTTTACCTTCTGGCCGCGGTACTCCAGGTATTTGCGCATGGTATCGAAGACCACTATGGGCCTTGCGTTGCCTATGTGGATGTAGTTGTAGACCGTGGGTCCGCAGACGTACATCGTAAGCTTTTTGGGATCCTGCGGCACCAGCTCTTCTTTTCTTCTTGTAAGGGTGTTGTATACTTTCATGATCGTGTCCCCTTATGCCCCGGACCGTAATGCAGGTCCGGACATGCTTAGTTGCGTCTATTTCTCTTTGTTGTACAGTTCTATTGCGGCGTCGGCAGCCTGATCCGCTGTCATGTCCGTGTTGTCGCCTCCGCGGCGCAGCTTGTATTCCACAATGCCGTCCGCTGCCTTCTTGCCAACGGTGATCCTGATCGGGAATCCCAGAAGGTCCGCGTCCTTGAACTTTACTCCGGGGCGCTCTTCCCTCTCGTCCACGACTACTTCCAGGCCCGCGGCCTCCAGCCTTGCGAATATGCTTCCGGCCAGGCTCATCTGGACCTCGTCCTTAGGATTGATGACGGTTATTACAGCATGGTAAGGAGCTATGCTCATGGGCCAGATTATGCCGTTGTCGTCGTGGTTCTGCTCCACTACGGCAGCCAGAGTCCTTGTAACGCCTATGCCGTAGCAGCCCATCAGGACCGGGTGCTCCTGCTGGTTCTCATCGCTGTAGCAAAGGTTCATGGGCACGGAATACTTGGTCCCGAGCTTGAACACCTGACCTACTTCTATGCCTCTGGCGCTCTTTACCGGAGCTCCGCATACCGGACAGGTGTCTCCTGCCTGCAGCAGCTTTATGTCCGTAACGATGTCCGCTTTGTAGTCGCGTCCGTAGTTGACGTTTATGTAGTGGTGGTCCGCTTCGCAGGCTCCTGCGCAGAGGTTCTTGGTGTTAACAAGCTCTGTGTCCGCAACGATCGTGCAGTCGTGCAGGCCTATGGGGCCGGTGAATCCGCCCACGCAGCCGGTCTCGCCGGCCATGGCGGCTTCGTCCGCGAACTGGACAGCGTACTCCGGAAGTCCCAGAGCGTTGACCAGCTTAGTCATGTTAAGCTGCCTGTCGCCCCTTATGAAGCACGCTATGTAGCGTATCTTGGCGTCCGGATCCTCCGGATCGAAAGCCTGGAGCAGCAGAGCCTTCATGGTCTGCTTCTGCTCAAGGCCCAGGTATTCCGCAACGGCTTCTATGGTCTTGGTGCCCGGGGTGTGCTTCTTTTCGAGCGGAAGCTCCTCTACGGCGGCGCCGGGCTCGTCCTTAAACGCAGCGCGCTCCGCGGTGGCTGCCATGGAGCAGTGCTCGCAGTAGACTATCTCCTCCTCGCCTACGTCCGAAAGGGCGCAGAACTCGTGGGAGTTGTTTCCGCCTATGGCTCCGGAATCAGCCTCTACGGCGCGGTACTTAAGTCCGCAGCGGTCGAAGACCTTTTCGTAGGCGGCGTACATTGCCTTGTAGCTGTCGTCCAGACCGGCTTCGTCGCGGTCGAAGGAGTATGCGTCCTTCATTATGAACTCGCGGCTGCGGATGAGTCCGAAGCGCGGGCGCGCCTCGTCCCTGTACTTGGTCTGGATCTGGTAGAGGTTGAGCGGAAGCTGGCGGTAGCTGCTCACCTGCTGGCGCACAACGTCCGTAAATATCTCTTCGTGGGTGGGCCCCAGGCAGAACTCTCGCGCGTTCCTGTCCTTAAGTCTCCACATCTCCGGTCCGTAGGCGTACCAGCGGCCGGATTCCTGCCACAGCTCCGCGGGCTGCAGAGCGGACATCAGCACTTCCTGAGCTCCTGCGGCGTCCATCTCCTGACGGACTATCTCTTCTATCTTTCTGAGGCTCCTGAAGCCTAAAGGCATGAACGCGTATACGCCGGAGACCAGCTTTTTGATCATGCCCGCGCGCAGAAGCAGAATGTGGCTGGGGATCTCCGCCTCCGACGGAACTTCCCTAAGCGTGCTCAGAAACATCTTTGAAGCTTTCATTTTTTATGACATCCTTTCGTTGGACAGAAGCGTCCGCGCTTTGCCGCGAACGCGTTTATATCTTAGTTAATACACCTTGCCGGACTTGGTGCCGGACTATCTTACCGTGGCTGTGGCAAAGCAGCTTATTGCTTCGCCGCTGCCGGTTATTCCAAGGCCTTCCTCCGTGGTGGCCTTAATGCTTATGCTTTGCGCCGGTATGCCCAGAGCTGCAGACGTTGCGGCTTTCATGCTGTCTATGAAGGGCGCAAGCTTAGGCCGCTGCGCAACTATCGTAGCATCCACGTTGTAAGGTGCGAAACCGCGGTCCTTTATTATCTGAACGGTCCGGGCAAGCAGCGCGCTTCCGGCCATTCCTTCGGTCTCCTTCGAGTTGTCCGGGAACCAGTACCCTATGTCCCTGAGACCCGCGGCGCCCAGCAGCGCGTCCGCTATCGCGTGAGCGCACACGTCCGCGTCCGAATGCCCCAGAAGACCTTTTTCGTAAGGCACTTCCACGCATCCGAGCATCAGCTTCCGGCCTTCGACCAATCTGTGAACGTCGTAACCGTTTCCGCAGCGCATCATGTCCGGAACGTCCTCCCTGGTTGTTATCTTGATGTTGGCGTAGTCGCCTTCCGTTATGGTTATCTTCGCGCCGGCGCGCTCCGCAAGACCTGCTTCGTCGGTCCCGGCAAATCCGTCCTGCCTTGCTTTTTCGAACGCGCGGACCAGAACTTCCGTCCTGAATCCCTGGGGAGTCTGGACCTCGTACAGACTGCCTCGGTCCAGAGTCTTATCCGCTGTGCGTATGGTGCTCTTTGGCTTTACGCAGGGCACCGCGGCGTCGGCTCCTGCCTTGAGGGCTGCAATTACACCGTCTGTCACTTCCGCGCTTACGAACGGTCTGGCCCCGTCGTGCACCAGCACGTACGGATCTTCCGTCCCTACAGCGGCAAGGCCCTTCTCTACGGTCTCCTGCCTGGTGTCTCCGCCTTCGCGCACCAGGACTGCCGGAACTACGCCCACCCCGGAAGTACAGGCGTGCAAGTGCTCAGCAAGCATATCCTGACAGTACCGAACGTCTCCCGGAGGGCACATTACGGCAATTACGCGCACGTCCTTAATACTGCAAAAAGCCCTGACAGTCCTTACAAGGACCGGAAGGCCGTCTATGGTCAGATATTGCTTTGGGACCGGACCGCCCATCCGGCTGCCCGATCCCGCTGCTGCTATTATAACAGAAATGCTGCGCATGTTTCAGTTAGGTTTTGCAAATATCATCCGTCCCGCGGATGTCTGAAGCACGCTGGTGACCGTGGTGGACACGGTCTGCCCTATCATCTTCTTGCCGTTCTCCACGACTATCATGGTACCGTCGTCCAGATAAGCCAGAGCCTGCGCGTTTTCCTTGCCTTCTTTTACAAGGAACACCCTTAAGGTCTCGCCGGGAAGGACAACGGGTTTTAGGGTATTGGCAAGCTCGTTGATGTTAAGAACTGGAACGCCCTGTATGGCCGCGACTTTGTTGAGATTGAAGTCGTTTGTGACCACTACGCCCTTCATGTTCTGGGCAAGCTTAAGCAGCTTGACGTCCACCTCCGGTATGTCCTCCAGGGACTTGTCGGAGCCGGTCTCGTAGATCTCTATTCCGTATTCGGACTGGATCTTGTTGAGTGTGTCAAGACCGCGGCGTCCTCTGTTGCGTTTAAGGGGATCCGAAGAATCTGCAATGTGTCTGAGCTCGACGAGCACGAAACTGGGGATGACTATGTCCCCTTCTATGAAGCCCGTCTTTAAGATGTCGACTATCCTGCCGTCGATTATTACACTGGTATCCAGTATTTTGGGAGCCGCGCCTGTGCGGCCCTTTGCCTTACGTTTTGAACTCTGCTGGTCTTTAGACGCGCCCTGTCCCACGAACGGGATGCGGATGTCCGGCGCGAATCTCTTCGCCACCGCGACGCCTAAAGTTCCGAAGGCGATGTACAGCAGTACGGTCAGGATCACGTTCAGGTTGAACACTTGCAGCGCCTGTATCCCATTAATAATCGGCGAGATAAGGTAAGCGATCAACAGACCGGCAATGAGACCTACTACTATCGGAAGCAGATCCTCGGTGGAGAGCCTTTCAGAAAGCTCCGACGCCACGGAATTTGCTACCGTCTGCCCTTTTCTGGAGAGTGCCGAGAAAACATAGAAAAAAATAAGTCCGAATAAAATAGTCGCGGAAACGATGACCAGAGTCTGTTCACCGGCAAGGAGCCCTTTAAGGACCTCCCAGTTCCCGACGAGATAAGTCGACACTCCGTAACCCAGCAGCATTCCGCAGAACGTAAGGACGATGCGGAACACTTTCTTGAGCATTTTATATCCTCCTGGTTATTTAATTGTATATATCAACACGACGCCTCCGATCTTTTCAGATCGATCCGTCTATGAGTGCTAAAGCTGCCGAATCGTTTACGTTAAGGACCATGGTCATCTCCGAACACAGTATCTGCTTTGCCGTGTTAAGGAGCTTCTTTTCGCCGGTGGAGAGCTTCTTTACCCTGTCCACCCTTACGAGGTTGCGAATCACTTCAGCCACCTGCTCCGGATCTCCGGTCTTTAGCTTTTCCATGTTGTCGCGGTTGCGGCGGTTCCAGTTCTCGTCCATGGGCGTGGACTCCGATCCAAGGACCTTGTAGATCTCGTCGAATTCCTTGGGATCCACTACATAACGCAGACCAATGTCCTCCGCGCCGCGCACGGGGACCATTACCTGCATGTTGCCGCCCTTGATCCTGATGATGTAATAAGCCCTTGTTTCTCCCAGGATCTGCCTGTCTTCGATTTTTTCGACCAGTCCTGCCCCGTGCATGGGGTACACGACTTTATCGCCGACTGTAAACATTCGACTAACCTCCAATGGAGATTATACTCCATTGTAGAAAAATAGTCAATAAATCAAAAACAAGGTATTTTATTACTGAACACACATGCTGTCAACATATATTTGCATTAATCGGCGTTTATTTATTCACCGGCAGCGAGAACCAGAACCTGCTGCCCTCGCCGGGTTTGCTCTCCACGCCGTATTCGGCGCCGTGCTTCTGCAGTATCTCCGAGGCTATGGACAGCCCCAGACCTGTGCCCTGCGAGCTCCTTGCCCCCTGCTTGCTGGCCTTCTGGTAGCGGTTCCATATCTTTTCCAGATCTTCTTCCGCAATGCCTATTCCTTTGTCTTCCACCGAACAGACTATGCGGCCGCCGCTTCTGGAGAAGCTGAGCGCTACGTCTTTCCTGTCCTTGCTGTATCTTACTGCGTTGGACAGAAGGTTGGCTATCACCTGCTGTATCCTGTGTCTGTCTCCGTGCACCATTACAGGTCCGGGGACCGGTCGGAAACTGATGGTAAAGCCCTCGTTCTCCATTACCTTATAGGTGGACAGCACGGATTCGCCTGCCTCCTGGATGTCGAAATCCGTCATCTCCATCTCCATTACGCCTGCCTGCATCTTGGAGAGAGTAAGTATGTCGCCCACGAGCTCGTCCAGTCTGTCCGTCTCGTTTATTATTACCTCCAGATGTTCCTCGCGCTTCTTGGGATCGTCTCCGGAGATGTCCCTTATAAGCTCCGCGTATGATTTTATCATGGTGAGCGGTGTGCGCAGATCGTGAGATACGTTAGCTATGAGGTCCTTCTGCAGAGCATCCGAAGCCTTAAGGTCTGCCGCGGCCTGATTGAGAGTTTCCGCAAGGTCCGAGATCTCCTTGTAATCTCCGCCCTCGAAGGATACGTCGTAGTTGCCTTTAGCAAGCTCCCTGGCCTTCTTTTCCATGTCGGAAATGGGCCTGGCAAGGCGCTTTGCGGTAAACCTTGCGACTACTATGCCTACTATCAAAGCTACCGCGGTAACTATCAGAAGCTGCGACCTGAGTATCCCTACCGCAGGTCCCATGGGCGTAAGTGTTGCTATTGCGTATATGTATACCGGGTTCCTGTCCTCGCTCTCTACGTATCTGGCGTATATGTAATCCTTGCCGCCGTCCATCGGTCCCCTGGCCGTAAACGAGACCTCTTCCTGCCCGCTCTGTTTAAGCATGTTCCTGGCCTGCGCTATCAGCTGCCTGGTGTTGGCACGTATGCGCACGGTCTGAACTTCGGAAGAAGAGATGTTGAAGGTACCGTCCGTGGATTCTATCCAGAAGTAGATGTCGTTGGCCTCAGTCTTTTCGCCCAGGAAAGTCATGAAGCTGTCGTAGGAAATGTCCGGACCGCCGGAAGCGTAATAATCGCATACGGAACTTACCGCCTTGCTGCAGCGCCTGCTCATGGATAATTCGTAGTATCTGTCAAGGAAAACGGCCTGGAATATCCAAAGCAGCGCCATCAGTAAGACGGCAAAGATGATAAAGGATGTCGCAAGGCGGCCTCTTAAGGTGCTTACAGAACGTCCTTTTTCCTGTTTAACTGTTTTTTCTGTTTCAGTCTTCAAACTTGTATCCGATGCCTCTTACGGTAGTGATCTTGTCTCTGTACTTTCCGAGCCTTCCGCGCAGATTCTTTATGTGGGTGTCTATTGTGCGGTCGTCTCCGAAGAAATCGTATCCCCAGATGTCCTGGAGCATTCTGTCACGCGAGAGCGCTATGTTCTTGTTGCACATAAGGTACGCAAGGATCTCGTATTCCTTAAGCGTGCAGTCTACCTTTTCGCCGTCCACGGAAACGGTGCGGGAGTCCGTATTGACCTCCAGACCGTCGGAGACCAGCAGCGTCTGTTTGGCGGCTTCCGCTCCGCGGTTCTTTCTTGCCAGAACTGCGGCGACCCTTGCCATTAGCTCCTTGGGGCTGAACGGTTTTACTACATAATCGTCTATTCCGAGCTCGAATCCGAAGAGCTTGTCGTATTCCTCGCCGCGCGCGGAAAGCATTATGATGGGTATGTCCTTCTGCTTCTTTATCTCCTTGCAGGCGGAATATCCGTCCAGGCGGGGCATCATGATGTCCATGATTATAAGGTCGTAATCGTTGTTGAGGCACTTGCCCACGGCCTGCATGCCGTCTTCTGCCTCGTCGGTCTCGTATTTATTGAACTGGGCGTATTCGCGTATGACCTCTCTGATCTTCGCTTCGTCGTCCACTATGAGTATCTTTGCCATGTTGCGTCTCCTGAAATTTTAAACGGTGATGACTATTTATACAGTTATATTAACCGCTATTTTTGTGAAATCTGTGAAGATGCCGTGAGAGCTTCGGCAAGCGTCCTTACGCCGATCAGCCGCATGCCTTCAGCCGCGCGCTGAGCCCTTGCGATGTTGCGCTGAGGAAGTATAGCACGCTTAAATCCAAGGCGCGAAGCCTCTTTTATAAGCTTCTCGGCGGCCTGCACCGGGCGCAGGTCTCCGGTAAGACCTATCTCGCCTATGACCAATGTATCCGGCGGTATCTTAACGTTTCTTTCGTCCGACCATATGGCGACTGCAGCGGCAAGGTCCGTGCCAGTGCCTTCCGGCTTAAGTCCGCCGACAACGTTTACGTATACGTCCCGGTTTATAAGTGAAACTCCGGCCTTGCGTTCCAGAACGGCTATTATCATGCCCAGGCGCTGGCTGTCTATGCCTATGGCTGTCCTTCTGGGGAAGCCCGCGCTGCACGGAGCCGTAAGAGCCTGGATCTCTACGAGGAGCGGTCTGGTGCCCTCGCATACCGCAGTGGCTACCGCGCCCTCTCCGCTGTCCGCAAGCCCCTCAAGGAACGTTCCGGAAAGGTTCTCCACACAGACAAGGCCTTCCTCTCTCATCTCGAAAGCGCCTATCTCAGACGTTGTGCCGAAACGGTTCTTTACAGCGCGCAGGATACGGAGGTCCTGGGTGCGCTCGCCGTAGAACTGCAGCACCGCGTCCACCATGTGTTCCACGATGCGCGGACCGGCAAGCTCGCCGCTCTTGGTAACGTGGGCAACCACGAACACGGGGATGTTCATCCCCTTGCCTATGTTCATCAGCAGGTTGCCGCACTGGCGCACCTGGGAAACGCTTCCGGGAGCGGAGTCCAGATCGTCCGTGTACATGGTCTGGATGGAATCTATAACCAGGAATACCGGCCGGACCTCCTCCACTGCCGCCAGGATCTCGTCCATGTTGGTCTGCGAAAGCAGCATCAGGCGGGTGAGGTCCCCGCTGCACACTCTGTCCGCGCGCATCTTTATCTGCTCCTCGGACTCCTCGCCGGAGACGTAGAGCACGGTGCCGTACTTCTGAGCAATGAAAGCCGCAGCCTGGATTATTATAGTGGATTTGCCTATGCCAGGCTCGCCGGAGATAAGGGCCAGACTGCCCTGGACCAGTCCGCCGCCCAGAACTCTGTTGAGCTCGGGAATGCCTGTGTCCATACGGCTGGTCTGTCCGGAGACGACCTTGTCTATAGGTACCGGCCTGCTTCTTTTGCCGCTTTGCGCGGGACCGGTGCGCCTTCTGCTGTCGCATTCCTTAGGCTCCGTAAGCTTTTCCTCCACAAAGGAGTTCCACGCTCCGCAGGCGCTGCACTGACCCATCCACCTGGGGCTCTCGAAGCCGCAGTTCTGGCACACGAATACTGTTTTGTCTTTTTTGTTTGCCATGGTTTTGATCCTTGTTTCCTTTGAAAATAGTTTATTTCAAAACGGTCCGATTATCAATAAAAATGTGCTTGCTTTATTGACCGTAAAACGCTGAATATGGTATATTCATTACGCAAAGGAGACCGTGTAAACGGAACCCCCCTTGAGAGTTAAAACTTCCGTTTTCCTTGCTCAGGTGTGGACGGAAGTTTTTTCATCATCATTTTCGTTTGATGAGGGCGACTATACTAACTATGAGCAGTCCGATCGTTGCAACTGCCATGATCGATTCCCATGTTACCATAGTGTCATCCTCCTAATACATAGTATCAGAGGGCTCCGTCCACCGTTTACCGGTCTCCGCAAGAATTATACCATTTTCGATTGAAAAAAATGGCACAGACATTTGATGGATCACTCAATGGAAACCACGATAATCACCTGCAAAACTTTGGAAGAAGAGCTTACACTCGCAATGAAGAACACCGGACTGGAATACCCGGTGGAATATATTGAATCCGGCCTCCACGAACGCCCGAAAAAGCTTACGGAAGCCGTACTGGAACGCTTCGCGGAAGTTAAAGCGGACCGGGTACTGCTGTGTATAGGCCAGTGCGGAAACTCGCTGATAGGTCTGTCCGCGGGACACTTCGAATTGATAATGCCCAAGGTAGACGACTGCCTGTCGCTGCTGATCGGTTCCACACAAAAAAAGACCCGTCTTTCCATGGAGGACCGCGCGTTCTTCCTTACCAAAGGCTGGCTGAAAGGCGAGAGCACTATAATGAGCCAGTATCAGCGTTCCGTGGAGAAGTACGGCGAAGACATCGCCATTTCCATTCTGGAGAGCATGTACGCCCACTACAAGACCGTAGGACTTATAGACACAGGTACATCCCCGATAGACGAGCTGTGGGACAGCACGGAGGAAGTAGCAAACCTCCTGGGGTTCGAAAGAAGAGTCTACAAAGGGACCATCAGCTACATAGAGCAGCTGCTTACCGGCCCGTGGGACGACGGAAAGTTCATCGTAAAGAAGCCGCACGAGACGATAACGGCCGACGATTATCAGGGAATGTAGCGCAGCGGACGCTCCGCTATCATTGCGGTGCGCATGCTGTGATCAGAGGACTGTTTGGGATCCCGGTACTTAGCGACTGGCAAGCGGCAGCGCAGACAGAACTTAGTACCGCTGGCGGGCTCCCAACCAAGCGGGAGCGTGTCCTTGAGCACAGCATGCGCCCCGCTTTTATTTTCCGGACTACCCGCTGCGCAAAAATACAGATTATAAAAGACCGGAACCGCGAAGGCTCCGGTCTTGTTTTTTGCGTTACGCGCCTGAAATTACTTCTCTTCCAGCTCCGCCTTGTGAGCGGCGATGACCTTCTCGGCAACGTTGCCGGGGAGCTCGCTGTAGCGCTCGA
>JAFWVZ010000110.1 GCA_017523605.1 Bacillota bacterium
AGGAGATCGAGTGCAAGACCGGCAGGACCATAAAGGTAGTGCGTCTGCCGATAAAGATAGGCGACAAGTTCGAGGAATTCGGCCACAGTCCGCTTCTGGGCGAGCATTCCGAGGAGGTCCTGAGGGAGCTTGGCTACTCCGACGAGGAGCTTAAGGAGATACACGCCGCGGGCGTTTACAACACATGGGAAGATCTTAAGGAGAAACTCAATGGCTGACATCTATACTCTGGGCATGGACCTTGGATCCACAACATCCAAGGGCGTAGTGCTTAAGAACGGCAAGGAAGTTATAGGCAGCGCCATAATCGACGCGGGCGCCGGCACCACCGGACCGCAGAGAGCGTTCGAGGCTTGCCTTAAGGACGCCGGTGTGGACAGATCGCAGATATCCAACATCACTGCGACGGGTTACGGGCGCAACAGCTTCGAGCCGGCGGACCTGGTGATAAGCGAGCTTTCCGCTCACGCGCTGGGCGTTCACACCATGTACCCGGACGCAAGGACGCTCCTGGACATAGGCGGCCAGGACTCCAAGGTGATGAGCATAGGCAAGAACGGCAGGCTGGACAACTTCCTTATGAACGATAAGTGCGCGGCAGGCACCGGGCGCTTCCTGGAAGTAATGGCCAAGGTGCTGGAGGTGGGCGTAGCGGATCTTAAGGATCTGGAGGCCAAGGCGGAGCAGACCGTAAGCGTAAGCTCCACCTGCACCGTGTTCGCGGAGTCCGAGGTCATATCGCAGCTCGCGAAAGGCGTGGACATCCCCGGTCTTGTGCGCGGCATATGCACTTCCGTTGCGGCAAAGGCGGCGAGCCTTGTAAAGAGGCTGGGCGTGCAGGAGCCGGTCTACATGACGGGCGGCGTAGCCAGAAACACAGGCGTTGTAAAGGCTCTGGAAAAGGAGCTTGGAGTTAAGATAACGGTATCCCAGATACAGCAGCTGAACGGTGCGTTCGGCGCGGCGGTATACGGATACGGAAGGGTAAAGTAATGATAGACAATAAGTTTTTAACGCCCGAAGGTGAAAAGAAACCGGGCAAACAGGTCCTGAGGGAGCTTCAGGACAAGATAGCGCAGGACGTTTTCGACGCCAAGGCGCGCGGAGAAAAGATAGGCTGGTGCGCGTCTAACTTCCCTCAGGAGATATGCACTGCAATGGATATAACGGTGGCGTACCCGGAGAACATGGGAGCCGCCGTGGGCGCCAAGGGCGGCGGACTGCGCATGTGCGAGGAAGCTGAAGCCATGGGCTATTCCAACGACCTTTGCTCCTACGCAAGGATAAACCTGGCGTACGCGGCAAGCGACGAGTGCCCGGAGATACAGATCCCCAGACCGGACTTCCTGCTGTGCTGCAACAACATATGCGGCTGCATGATGAAGTGGTACGAGAACCTGGCTGTAGAGCTTAACATCCCGCTCCTTATGATAGACATTCCGCACCTTACGGAGATGAAGTGCGATCCAGACCGCGTAAGGTACATCCGCGCGCAGTTCGACGACTGCATAAGGCAGCTGGAAGAGATCACCGGTAAGAAGATGGACTACACCAAGCTGCAGGAGGTAATGGAAGTCTCCCAGAGATCGTCCAAAGCGTGGCTGCGGGCCATAAGCTGCATGGGCGCGGAGCCTTCTCCGTTCTCCGGTTTCGACGTGTTCAACACCATGGCCGTAGCTACCGTAGGCAGGGGCACCGTGGAGGCCGCTGAGGCGTTCGAGTACCTTGCGGACGAGTACGAGACCGCCATCAAGGAAGGCAGATCCACCTTCAAGGGCGAGGAAAAATACCGCATACTGTTCGAAGGCATAGCCTGCTGGGCTAACCTTAGGGCAACATACAAGACCCTGCAGAGCAGGGGCATAAACCTTACGTCCACAATATACGGACCGGCGTTCAGCTTCCTGTACAGCAACCTGGACGAGCTTATGGCTGCGTACTCCTACGTCCCCAACTCCTACTGCTTCGAAAAGGAAGTGGAGCTGCGCGTAAACGACGCAAAGGCTAAGAAAGTGGACGGCGCCGTCATCCACATCAACCGTTCCTGCAAGCGCTGGAGCGGCAACTCCTACGAGCTGGAGCGCCAGCTGCGCGCTCAGGCCGGCATCCCCACCATGACCTTCGACGGCGACCAGTCGGATCCCAGAGTGTTCTCCGAGGCTCAGTACGAGACCAGAGTAGAAGCTCTCGTGTAGATAATGGAAGCCAACAAGCAGGCAAAGAAGGGCGCTAAGGCGCAGATGGAGGCCGCAAGATGAGCGATGTAAGAAAGAACATTGAAGCGCTTAAAGCGATAGCGGCAGACCCGCGCAAACAGCTGGACCGCGTGCTGGCAGAAGGCAAGAAGGCCGTAGGAGTGATCCCGTACTTCGCGCCGGAAGAGCTGGTATACGCAGCGGGCATGGTGCCGTTCGGAATGTGGGGCGCCGAGACTCAGGTCTCCGAATCCAAGAGATATTTCCCCGCGTTCTACTGCTCCATAATCCACACCGCGCTGGACCTTGGAATTAAGGGCGAATACGACGGACTGTCCGCCGTAATGATCCCGCTCACCTGCGATACGCTTAAGGGCATGGGCGCCAACTGGAGATACGGTGTAAAGAACATACCCGTGATCGACGTTGCGTACGCGCAGAACAGAACTATACCGGCAGGCGAAGAGTTCACCGAGAGCCAGTTCAAGAAGATACGCGGACAGGTGGAAGAGATCGCCGGCGTTAAGATCTCCGACAAGGCCCTTGCGGAAGCAAACAGAGTCTACAACGAAAACAGAAAAGAGTGCCTGCGCTTTACGGAGCTTGCGGCAAGCCATCCGCAGACCGTAAGCCTCACCGACAGAGCCATGGTCCTTAAGGCCAGATACTTTGTGGAAAGGGACGCGCACACCGCGCTTCTTAAGGAACTTAACGATGCGCTTAAGGCTATGCCGGAA
>JAFWVZ010000111.1 GCA_017523605.1 Bacillota bacterium
ACCATGCTGCTCGGCTACAGGGACTATACAGGCCGCGAGCCCATGAAGCAGATCTCCTGGAACCAGACTGCAAAGGTCGGCAGGCTGATGGTGCGTCAGAACGACTTCACCACGGACCGTATCGCCATGGTCCTTGTAAACATGGTCAGCACCATGCGTCCTCAGATGGAGGAGTGCCTTAAGATCGTGCGCACTGTCTGCGAGCAGCTGGAGGACGCCAAGATACCTTACGCAATGATGTCCAACGGAGACCTGTTCTCCATCCGCGAAGGGATAGGCAGGGAGCACCTGTTCTTCATCCTCCGCAGGATCGGAATAGCCAGGCCCGCCGGATTCATGTCGTTCGAAAGCGTCGTGGAAAGCTGCGTGGACCGCAGACGCAGCAACTGCTGCTATATAGTAATTACGCCTTCCGTAAGTCCGGAGACGGCTTCCGTAATAGATTACCTCGGTAGCCATGCCGAGACACGTCCGGTGGTAATGGTCCCGGACGGGAACGGAGCAAGCGTCCTATGAAGATCGCGGAAAAGAACATCAGCATATCGGCTCTTTACGCTCCTGTACGCGTTTGTGCGGACATGTCTTTCTATTTCTATGCCCTTGCGCTTTTGTCTCTTACTGTGGCGTACTACGCGTCCAGCGGCGGCAAGGTCTACGGAGTGATAACGAACATTACGTCACCGTGGGCGCTGCAGATAGGCGTGCTTCTGGCATCCAGCTTTGCTTTGGGATTCCTGACGGTACACATTAAAAGCGCTCCGCTTCGTTTTGTGATTTCGCTTCTTCCCGGTCTCAGTTTCCTCATGAACCCGTTCCGGCCGGTATTTCTGGTCCACGCGGCAGCATGGGCTTACTATGTGATCTACATGACCATAGGAAACTTCGAGGAATACCTGGACGTCTACAGGCGGCGCATAAAGCTTATGCTGATAATGGCACTCGTCCTTACAGGTCTCCTCATAATATTCCGCTTCAGCAACGATGCCTGGTACGGCAGCAAGCTTCTGGGAGGAGAAGAGTACGGATTATTCTTCTTTGTTCTTGCCGTTGCTTCGCTGCGCGGAATGAGGCTTGGTTTCGGGGCCACCGGCAGGCTTAGGGCGATGGACACCGCCTTCGTAGTGGCTCTGCCGGTACTGCTTACAGCTGCGGTACTTCTTTTCAGCGGAGCGGTCCCGGTCATAACTTATCTTTTCAAGCAGCTTACCCGTGTTCTGGCCTATCTGTACAGCCTGCTGTTCCCGCAGAAGGAAACGCCGGACATTTCCCAGCTGCCGGATGAAGATGGAGGTCTTCCCGCGGAAACGCCTATCATAGATCCTAATGCCGTGAAGGAGGACATCGAGACTGAGCCCATAGACGGAGAAGACCCTCATATCCGTGTTTCCAGCAATACTTTGTTCTGGATACTGATAGTCATCCTGATCGTTTTCCTGGTGATCATAGCCGTAAGGCTTCTGCGCAGCAAGCGCTCCGATCCTGTAAAGTCCGGCCGCGCTCACGAGCGCATAGAAAGGATACCTTTCGAAGGGCTCAGGCACCGCAGATCCGCGGACACAGCTCTTTCCGCCAACGTAAGGCAGATCCGCAAGATATACCGTGTCTATCTGGAGCAGGTCTTTTCGCGGCATGCAAGGCTTGGTCCTTCCGATACTTCCCGGGACGTGCTGGATCTTTCGGAGGATTTCTCCGGCCTTCTGGAGAACAAGACGCTTCGGGAGATCTACATCGCCGCGCGTTACGGCGACCCGGATGTCGTAACGTCCGAACAGACTGCTGAGGCAAGGCGGTGCCTTAACACGCTTCTTTCGGCCAGGAGCGGCGCGGCACAGCATCAGTGAACACAAGAGACAGCGGAACGAACGCTGTCTCTTTATATTTTGCGGTCCGGAATGTGATGATTGTTTTTTGCCGAAGGTGTTTTGTATAATATACTTGTTAAGGTATAGATCCGTATGAAAGGAGACAGCATCATGAAAAAGTTCTCTGCATTGTTTCTTGTTCTGATCTTAGTTGCCGGATGTCTTTGCCCGGTGTTCGCCGCCGGCGGCCCGCAGAAACCGGAGATCACCGGTAACGGACCCTACTGCTATCTGAATGTCGGAGACGAAGTGCATCTTTGGGTGGATGCTGAATCTAAGGACGGCGGTACTCTGACCTATCAGTGGTACAGCACCACGGTCGACGACATCACTACCATCCGCGCAATAGACGGCGCCACAAGCAAAGAATACAGTTATAAAGCGACCAAAGGCGGGATAACATTTTTTTGCTGCGGAGTCTGGAACAACGTCGGCGGAGTGCAGTCCGAACCAGTGTACAGCAGGCTTATAAGAGTATGGATATCGCCTATGGATCCTGTCATCGACAGCACCGGACCCGACGTCCACATGAAGGTGGGCAGCGAGACCGGCGTATGGTGTCAGGCTACGGTCGGGGAACAGGGAACGCTTACCTATCAGTGGTATAAGACCAACGTCAACGATATCACCACCATCCGCGCCATAGACGGAGCCACAAGCAGTGATCTGGATCTTAAACAGGACTATCCGGAGGTAGCGTACTACTGCTGCGCTGTATGGAACAACATTAACGGCAAGCAGTCGGATCCTGTATACAGCAGACTTATCAGAGTGGAGTTCTTCGATCCCGAACCTGCGGTGCCTGTAATAACCGGTACCGGACCGGACGTCCACATGAAGGTAAATGACGAGACCGCGGTATGGTGCGATGCCAAGTCCCAGGACGGAGGAACGCTTACCTATCAGTGGTACAGCTCCGATACGAACGATATTTCAACGATCAGGGCGATCGACGGAGCCACGCAGGCAACCTACGAATTCAAAAAGGATCAGCCGGAGCTTAAGTATTACTGCTGCGGAGTCTGGAACAACAAGGACGGAAAGCAGTCGGCGCCTGTTTACAGCAGGATGGTAAGGGTGGAGATCTTCTCCGACGAACCTGATCCGCCCGAAACTGAGACCGTACAGGCCATCGAGATAATGGAGATGCCGTACAAACTGGAGTATCAGGACGGAGAGCCTCTGGATCTTAAAGGCCTTAAGGTAAGGGTGCTTACGGACATTGGATTTTTCGACCTGTCCGACGGTGAAAAACTCACCGCAACGCAGCCGGACTACAATAATCCCGGGACCCAGATCATGATCTTATCCTATGAGGGTGTGTCTGATACGTTCGAGATAACCGTAAAGGCAAAGGAAGCGCCTGTTCCGGATCCGAACCAGAATACGACTCCGGATCCCGGTCAGAACACTGCTCCGGACCCCGGTCAGAACACTGCTCCGGATCCGAATCAGAATACCGTTCCGGAACCGAATAACGGCGGAGAGAAAAAGTCCGCAGGATTCGTTCCTTACGTCTGCGCGGCGGCAGGTGTGATAGTCGGCGGTGCAGCGGTGTACTTCATTACACGTAAAAAGAAGTAAAACCAGTTCACAGGGTAAAAAAGAGAGGCTTTTGCCTCTCTTTTTTATTCCGGATCACTAAAATGGGTAGTATTCTTCCTGAAAATATGTTCCAATGCTTCCTGTTAGTCCGGGACAGCATGAAACATAATTCATATAAAAAAGGAAGGATGATTCAGAAATGCTAGTCACAGATCTTAAATCGGTAGGCAACAAATTGTTCGAATACAGGAAAGGGCATGGGCTTACGCAGGAACAGGCTGCGGAAAAAGCGTCCGTTTCCGCAAGGACTTACGCAAACATAGAACGCGGCAACGTAAACATGAGAGTGAGTACGCTGCTCAGGATATGCAAGGCTCTGGGAATTACACCGGACGACCTGTTTACGGAGACGCCAAAGGAGCTTAACGAGCAGTATCTGGACGTAATGTCCGCGCTGCAGGCAAAAGGCGACAAGGTACAGGAAAGCGCCTACGACTTACTAGCGTTATATCTTAGATCTTTGGAAAAATAACAGACTGACGGATAAAAGAAACATGCAAATGAAAAACGAAGCTTCAGGCTTTGTATTTTGCTGTTGTGTACGCGGGCAGAGCGTCAGGCCTTAGGCTTAAGGTATGTTACGGAAATGCCGAGTATTCCTCTGTAGAGCAGATACCTGTCTTCTTTGGAATAGCCGTCGCGCACCTTAAAGAACAGGAACCTTTTTCCTAAGGGACCGACTGCGTATTCTTCCAGCCCGTAGGCCGTTACGGTATGATCCCTGTACTGACCGGAGAAGCCTATGTTAAGAAGCACCGGTCTGCCTGAAAGTATCTCCTTGACTGCCCGTCTTTTTGCAAAAAGGCTGCTCCGGGCAGTAAGCCCTGAAGATACAGCGTTTAGGCACTTTCTTACAAAAGGCGCTTCTTTTCCGAGTCTGGTATAGTAATCTGTGGTTCCGTTTACGGTCCTGGTAAAACCGTTTTTTGCTACGTCCAGGCAGTGCTCCAAAGAAGTGTCGAAAGAACTTGTTCCTCCGGAAGCGAACGCTGCCAGACATGCCGCACCGCATACTCCGCAGCCGTTAAGCTCCTGTATTACGTACGCAGGAACTCTGCTGCCGTCTATGCACACGGAGCGTATTCTTTTTATGCTTTGTCCGGGTCTTGTATCTTTCAGGTACAAGACAGGGTCTTTTATTGCTGTCATCCGGTCTCTCCATTATTCAGGACGCGCGGTAAACGGTCCGGAACTGATTACATAACTATACCACAGTCCGGCCGTTTACGCCAACGGAGGCGTTCATCGGAGGGCGGGTTAAACCCGGGAGTTCAAATATCTTTACCATTCAGATAATTGCCTGTCGTTAATCAAATTGTTAATATAATATCGAAGGAATGTATTTTTGTCCATATCAGCGTTCCGATGCGCGGGAGGTGTGTTTCATGATCGAATTGACAGCAAGAGAAGCAGCCGAAAAGATAAAGGATAACGCAACTATAGCTATCGTGGGCATGGGCCTTTCGGGATTCCCGGATGAGATCGCCAGAGCGATAGCAGACCGCTATAATGAGACCGGTCATCCAAAGGATCTTACGATAAAGCAGGGCAGTGCCATAGGTGATTTTAAGGAGCGCGGTACTACACGCTTCGGCATAGAAGGCCTTGTAAAGGAGTATACGGGCGCGCACATAGGGGCAGCCCGCGGGCTTATAAAACTAGCTAACGAGGGCAAGATACAGTGCCACTGCCTGCCGCAGGGAATGATAGTCAACCAATGGCGCGAGATAGCCTCGGGAAAGCCGGGATACCTCTCCAAGGTGGGGCTCCATACTTTTGTGGATCCTCGCTACGAAGGTGGATGCATGAACAAAGCGGCTAAGAATGATGTTGTAAAGCTGGTGGAGTTCCAGGGAGATGAATACCTGTTCTATCCGAGCTTTAAGCTGGACGTTGCACTTCTCCGCGGGATCACTGCAGACGAGAACGGAAACATCACCTACGACCACGAACCTATGGTCCACGAAGGATTGGCGGCCGCAGAAGCCGCAAAAAAGAGCGGCGGAATAGTAATAGTGCAGGTGGAGTATCTGGCGCAAAAAGGAAGCCTTCCCCCGAAGAACGTAAAGATCCCCGGAGCCTTCGTGGATTACGTTGTCGTTGCAACGGATAAGAACGCCTGCTGGCAGTCTCAGGCAGGATATTATGATCCTTCATTCTGCGGGCTCGGAAGAAAGCCTGTGAAAAAGATAGCTCCGCTTCCGCTGGATGAAAGAAAAGTCATAGCCAGAAGGTGCGCCATGGAACTCAGAGACGGGTACATAATAAACATGGGCATCGGTCTTCCTATGGGCGTTGCGAGAGTGGCTGCTGAAGAGGGCTGCTTCGACAGGATAATCACCAGCACCGAGAGCGGCATCGTGGGCGGAATAGCCGAAACTCCAAGCACCACAGCAAACGCAGAAGCGATAATAGACCACGGCGCAATGTTCGACTTCATAGACGGCGGGGGAATAGACATGACCTGCCTAGGCATGGGCGAGCTTGACGCGGAGGGCAACGTAAACGTAAGCCGCTTCGCCGGCACCTACTACGGTCCCGGAGGGTTCATAGACCTTACCCAGTGTTCCAAGAAAGTAGCGTTCTGCGGAACATTTACAGGTAAAGGCGAATATCTCGTAAAAGACGGAAAGATAACGATAATAAAGGAAGGTACGATCAAAAAGATACTGCCGCATGTCGACCAGATAACCTTTAACGGCAATTACGTCCGTGAAGGCCAGGAGATAGTCTACATTACGGAAAGATGCGTTCTTAAAGTGAGGGACGGCAAACTGGTCGTGACGGAGATAGCGCCCGGAATAGATTTCGAGACCCAGATAAAAGCGCTGGTAGATTTCGATCTTGAGATGGCTCCGGACTGCAAGCTGATGGATGAAGGCCTGTTCCGCGAAACATGGGGCGGGCTTGCGGAAGCCATGAACAGGAAGTAAAGGTGCGATGCTATGATACTAAGCAAAGAGATCCTGGAAGTGCAGGAAAAGGCCAGACGCATCGCAGAAGAAGAGTTTACAAAAGATGTTCTGGATGAGATAGAATCCAGCGGTACATTTCCCCGGCGCATCCTGGAAAGAATGAGAGACGACGGGCTTACGGGCCTTAAGGTCCCGAAGGAGTACGGAGGCACGGATCTGGGAAACCTTGCTTACGTGGTGGCTCTGGAGGAACTTACCAGAAAGTGCGCCATCGCAGGCGTCTATCTGCAGAATCCGAATTCCAACGGCAGCGGTCCGCTCCTGCTCTACGGCACTGAGGAACAGAAAGAAAAATATCTGCCGAAAGTCGTGGATCTGGAGATAAGGATATGCTTTGCGCTTACGGAACCGGAGGCCGGTTCCGACGTAAGCGGGATGGCAACGCTTGCTGAAAAGGTCGACGGAGGTTATCTGCTTAACGGACGCAAATGTTTCATAAGCGGTGCCCAGCTGGCAGACTATGCTGTATTGTTTGCTAAGACGGATAAGTATGCCGGGGCAAAAGGCATATCGGCATTCCTGGTCGATCTTCACGCCCCCGGGGTGTCCAGAGGGCTACCGGAACACAAGATGGGCCTGGCCGGATATCCCATAGGCGATATCATTTTAGAGGATGTATTCATTCCCGCGGAAGACCTGATCGGCGAAGAGAATAAAGGCTTCGTAAACGCCATGAAGACTCTGGATAACGGGCGGCTTGCTGTCGCAGGGATCTCTTTGGGAGTTGCCAGGGGATGCCTGGAAGAAGCGATCAAATTCGCAAAACAGACGGAGCATAACGGAAGACCGCTTGCAAAGCAGCAGGCTGTAAGCTTCATGCTCGCCGACATGAACACCAAGGTAACGGCCATGCGGGAACTGGTCTATTCCGCCGCGCAGCTTAAGGACGCCGGAGATCCTCAGGCAGGAGTACACGCGTCCATGGCTAAGTATTTCTGCAGCGAGACATGCAACCAGGTAGCTGCGGCAGCTCTGCAGATACATGGTGAATACGGATACATGAAAGGCTCCGAGATCGAGCGGAAATACAGGGACTGCAGGGTATTTACCATATTTGAAGGTTCCAGTCAGATCCAGCAGATGATAATTGCAGGGCAGATGCTGAGATAACATGCGGCAGCCCGTTCACACGGGCAGGAGGGAGAAATGTTAGCCAAACACGAACCGAAGGGTCTATATTTCGAAGACTACGAGATCGGAAAAGAGTACGTTACACAGAACCGGACGGTCACGGAGTCGGATGTTGCAAGATTCGCAAGCCTTTCCGGTGATTTTAATCCGCTCCATACAGACGATGAGTTCGGAAAGACAACGATATTCGGGACAAGGATCGCGCACGGAGCTTTGGGCCTTATTATATCCCAAGGGCTTCTGCACCTTATGAACTTCGGAGACGGGACCGTCGTCAGGACTTCGGATATGACGGTAAAGTATCCCGCGCCTTTAAGGATAGGGGCTACAGTAAGAGCGATACTTATTCCGGATGAAAAGCTGCCCGGGCCGGAAGACGGTACAGGTATCGTTAAGCAGACCGTGCTTCTCGTTAACCAGGACGATGCGGTAGTCATGGAGTCTCATCAGACCGTGATCGTGAGGACCAGAGCATAGGGAGGAGAGAACATGTACGCAAAGCACGAACCCAGAGGACTGTACCTGGAAGAATACGAGATCGGAAAGCAGTACGTCAGCGAAGACAGGATCGTAACTGAAAGCGACGCCGTGGAATTCGCCCGCTTGTCCGGCGATTACAGCTATGTTCCCGGATATGCGCCTGACACACTTGGCTTCATAATGTCTACGGGGCTGACGAATCTGCTGGGCACAGCGGAAGGAACGACCATTGCGTTCATGGAGTGCACCATAAAGTATCTGGCTCCGCTTAGGACAGGCGATGCTGTAAGGGTCATAGTTACGCCCACGGAGATCCGCCACAGTTCAAAACCCGGGCGCGGAATACTTAAGCAGAACCTTAAGTTGGTCAACCAGGACGACATCGTAATCATGGAATCCGATCAGGTCCTGATGAAAAAGGCCAGAGAATAGCGCTTTCGGAAAAAGAATATAAGGATCCTGCACTATTCAGAACAACGGTGAGGGGTCCTTTTTGCGTGCGCCGTTCTTGCGCCGGGGCGGCAAAAACATATATAATATATTAATAACATTACAACAGGCACAGAATACGAAGGGATGTACCATGAAGATCCGTGAATGCGCAAAACTCATAAAGGAAGAGACCTCCAAGATTTTCGTAGGAAAGGACGAGCAGATATCGCTTATACTCATGGCGGTGTTCGTGGGAGGCCACGTCCTTCTGGACGATCTGCCGGGCAGCGGCAAGACGACGCTCGTAAAGACGCTTTCAAAAGCCCTGGGCTGCGGTTTCAGGCGCATACAGTTCACCCCGGACCTTATGCCCTCGGACATTACGGGAATGACGGTCTTCGACCAGAAGTCCGGTGAATTCCGCCATGTTAAAGGCCCCATCTTTACAAACGTTCTTCTGGCGGATGAGATAAACCGTGCCATACCAAGGACCCAGTCCGCGCTGCTGGAGGCCATGGAGGAAGAGCAGGTGACCATAGACAACGACACTTACGCTCTGCCCAAGCCTTTCTTCGTTCTTGCTACTCAGAACCCGGTGGAGCGCGAGAGCACTTTCATGCTTCCCTGGGCTCAGATGGACAGGTTCTTCGTAAGGCTGTCGCTGGGCTTCCCGGACAAGGAAGAGGAAAAACGCATACTTTCCTCTCTGGGCGACGAAGTGGATCTTTCCGTTGTAGACGCTGTTACCGGACCTGATCAGCTTCTGGCGATGCGCGAAGAGATTAGAGGCGTCCACGTAAGCGAGTTCGTAAAGCAGTACATAGTGGATCTTGTGCAGGCAACAAGGCACGATCCTGACCTGGAGAGCGGCGCTTCTCCCAGAGGTTCCATCTTCCTTTATCAGGGCGGAAAATCTCTGGCGGCAATGAACGGCAGGGACTACGTGATCCCGGAGGACATAGCGCAGATATTCCTTCCGGTGCTTTCTCACAGGGTAAGGCTGTCTTCGGCTGCCCAGTACGCTAAGCGCAGCGCCGAAGACGTTCTTTCCGCTATTCTTAATAAGACACCCGTTCCGCCCGAAGGTTCCGAGCGTTTCGATGCAGAAGGTAAAAAGTAATTTCGTAAATCCGGCAGGGCTGGCGGTTCTTGCGGTCCTTGCTCTGCTTTCGGCATATCTGGGCATAGATCTCCTGTTTGCTCTGCTTGCGGGAGCTTTTCTGCTGTGCCTGGTATCCTGGCTCTGGACCGCGGCTTCGCTCAAAAAGCTGACCATCGGTACCGGCAGGCAGGAGGTCTGCGGCTTCCCCGGAGACGATCTTAAAGTAAGTGTGAGGCTCGACAACGACAAGATGATACCCGTAGTGTGGCTGCGGGCGGAGCTTAACGCGGGAGAAAATGCCTGCGTAACATCCGCCGAGGACGACGCGGCTGCGTTTTCCTGGGTGATGCCTCATCAGAGCCTGGAATGGGAGGAGACACTCAGCGCCGTAAAACGCGGTGTGCGGACCTTCGACTCCGTGGAGGCTTCTTCCGGAGACGGATTCGGTCTGTCGGAAAGGTCTTCGCGTCTGCCTCTTCAGCCTCCGCTTAGGGCAGTCGTGTTCCCTAGGCTGATGGATGTTAACGTTTCCCCGATCCTTAACAGGCTGTCGGAGCTGGAGCTTTCCAAAAAGGGCATGTATACCGATCCCGGGCTCATTCAGAACGTGCGCGGATACAGCGGAAGCGAAAGCCTTAAGGACGTAAACTGGAGGCTTCTTGCCAAGAGCGGGGAGATCTACGTAAACGTAAGGGAAAAGATGGATGCCAGAAGGATGTGTCTGGTACCGGACCTGGAGAGCTGTTCGGTAAAGGAGACCATCAGCGGACCCTCCGGTACAACAGAGATCTTCAGGCTGAAGCAGGACGAACTGGAACACATGATCTCTCTTGCTGCGTCTCTAGTATCTGAACTCAGTTCAAGAGGCGTAATATGTTCGCTTGCTCTGCCCGGCTACTCCGTAAGAGAAGAGGAGAACAGGGAAGTTATGGTCCGGGCGGCAAGGACCGTACGTCCCGGATCCGAGGAGGATCAGGCCTCCGTACTGCTTACGGCGCTTGCGGAGATAGACTACCAAGGCGGACCCACGGAGCTTCCGCTGGAACGCATATCCGCCGAATATCACATGCTGGGGCAGATGTTCTGCCTCGCAGATCATAAGAGCCGCAGGACCGCTGCGCTGGATCTTGCACAGCCGATGCCGGTCCGCTTCGTCCTCCCCGAGGACGACGGTTCCGGCCGCGTAATAGAAGAAACGGAGCTGATACGATGAAGAGAAGTACAGCTGCGGTATGCGGCATTTCCAGAATACTGTTCGCGGCGGGCGTCTTCTGCTGGTTCTTCTATTTCTTTACCGTAATAACCGGACCGGAGACCGCGGAGCTGTCGGCCCTGGTCCCGGTCATGTCGATCGCGCTGTCCTACTGCGCCGGGGTGATCGCCTCGCGCAGGGGGATCAAGGTCCTTGTCTACATCCTGATCCAGATAGTTCTGTGCGCGGCAGGCATATTCGTGCTCCAGCTTGCGATCAGGAGCATCCCGGACGTGTTCGAACTAAGGCTTACGTCCTCCATTGCTCTTGCGGTGTCCATGGCCGTCTGCGCAAAAACGGCCGCGTCGGAGATGAATGGAACGCAGATAGTCCACAGATTCGATGCAGGACTTGTGCTTTGCGCGGTACTTCTGCTTGCAGACCACTATCTTAAGGCTTCGTACGGCAGTACGGCTATAACAGTTCTGGGCGCTTCTATGCTGATTCTTCTTCTGTCGCTGGCGATGATGCGCTCCGAAAAGGACGCTGCTCTGGGAAGCGCTGCCGGAAGGGCTCTTCCGGTGATCCTTCTGATACTTATAGCGCTTGCCGCCGGCACTGTTGTTGTCCTGGGGAGCGGAGCGGCTCACGGCGTGTCTTCGGCGATCATCTCGGTCGTCCGGGGCTTCCTTGGCCTGATCGCTTCTGCGGCAACGTTCCTCTGGTCCAAATGGGAGGCTTTCTGCGGCTGGCTGGCTTCGCTGTTCGAGCCCGGAGAGAGCGTTCCGATAAACATAGTCGTTCCGGAAGACACGCCGGATGTTCCGGAAATAAGCGAACCGTCGCATACTTCCATCATAGTCCTTTACGTTCTGACAGCACTTCTTGCCGCAGGCATAATAGCGGCATTCATATTTGCGATAAGAAAGGCAAGGCTCCGCCGCATCGGGCCCGGAAGGCTCGACAACAGGCTTGCAGTAAGGCAGGGAGGAACGGCAGAAGGGCTGCGCAAATATCTTTCGGAGCTTGCCGTCAAGATAAGATACAGAGTGGACTGCATCAGATTCCGCAATACTCCGGCAGGACTTCTTGCATGGTGCGAGCGTCATGTTCCAAGGTCAGGCAGAAAGCTTCCTTCCGAGAGCGGACCGCAGTTTTTGAAAAGGCTTGCGAAAAGTCAGGACGGCGGGTCGTCGGAGGCGCTGAGGACGCTTTCGGCACTCCTGGAAAAGACGTTCTACAGTCCGGGGCATGCAGAGGCCGATCCGGCGCTTTGCTCGGCGGTAAGAAAGTGCAGATTCTGATAATAAAAGAGGGATGGAAATGTCCGGAATACTTATCATAAACACAGGCGGCACAATAAGCATGACCGCGTCCAGCAGGGGCTACGTTCCCAACGGCAAGGCTTTCCGCGCCCAGCTGGAAAGGATGGAACTTCTGAAGGCGGAACAGGTCCCGCACTGGGAGCTCATAGAAACGGAGCCTTTGCTGGACTCTTCCAACATGACGGTCTCCGACTGGAACCGCATAGGCGGACTGGTGGCTCAGAACTACGATTCCTACGACGGATTCGTTATTCTGCACGGAACAGATACCATGGCATATACCGCGTCGGCGCTGTCCTTCATGCTGCAGGGGCTGGATAAGCCTGTGATACTTACAGGGTCTCAGATACCTCTGGCGGAGATCCGAAGCGACGGCAGGGCAAACCTGATAGATTCGCTGCTTATAGCCGCGGAGGGCAGGGCGCGCGAGGTCTGCATATTCTTCGGCGGAAAACTTCTTCGGGGAAACCGCGCTACAAAGTATTCCGCGGACGAGCTGATAGCATTCGTCTCGCCTAACTATCCGGCGCTGGCCGAGACCGGAATAACTGTTGCGTACAACGACTCCGCGCTTCTTAAGCGGCGTCCAGGACCGTTCAGCCTGCAGATACTGGACGAGATACCGATAGGTGTTATAAAAGTCTTCCCCGGCATACAGTTCAGCCTTTTCGACCAGATCCTTACGGAAAAGCTTAAAGGCATAGTGATCGAGACCTTCGGAGCCGGAAACATCCCCAACGGCGGCAGCGAACTGCTCCCTATAGTAAAGAAAGCTGTGGAACACGGAACTGTCATAACCGTCTGTTCGCAGTGTCCGCAGGGCACGGTGATGCTCGGCGCTTACGAGTCAAGCAGCGCTCTTGCGGAAGCGGGCGCGGTAAGCGGACACGACCTTACCACGGAAGCAGCGGTAGCAAAACTGTATTATCTTTTCAGCAAAGGATACGGAGCCGAGGAGATAAAACGCCTGATGGAGACTCCTGTCTGCGGCGAAGAAAAAGAATGATACATTTATTCGCAATAACGCGCAATATGTGTTAAAATAGACACAAAGATCATACGACCCGAGGAAGGAGGGTAAGATGGAGATCCTGTTAGTTAACGCGTGTGTACGCAAAAAGTCAAGAACCATAAAGCTTGCCAGAAAGGTCGCCGAGACACTGGGAGGCAATGTTACCGAGGTATTCCTGGAGAAAGAGCGCATTAGGCCTATGTACGGTCTTCCGCTCGTGAACAGGGCCATTCTGCTGGAAGCCGGAGAGCTGTGGAACAAGGATTTTGCTCTGGCTCAGCAGTTCGCCAACGCGGACGCGATCATATTCGCGGCTCCGTTCTGGGACCTTTCGTTCCCGGCGATCCTTAAGATCTATCTGGAGATCATCAACATTGCAGGCATAGTGTTCGAGTATAATCCGGACGGAAGCGTAAGCGGACTGTGCAAGGCTAAGAAGCTGTGCTACGTAACCACTTCCGGCGGTAAGATAGAGAACGATACCTTCGGTTACGGATACGTTAAGGAACTGGCTACTTCGTTCTGGGGCATCAAGGACGTGCACCTCATCAAGGCCGAAGGTCTGGACGTGGAAGGCGCGGATGTAGACAAGATAATGCAGGACGCCATGGCTCACATTACTCCGGAAAGCATCTGATCTAAACAGGCGCTGCTTTCGGAATACATAAGAAATAAAAAAGAAGGACCGCGTAAAAGCGGTCCTTTTTTAGTGTTCTTCTATTCTGTTACTGCCCAGGCTCTTACCGGAAGGCCTACGGCGCCTTCTATCCTCGGCCATGCCACGAATATCACCGCACCGGCAGGCGCTACCTTGTCCAGGTTCTTAAGCACTTCCACCTGAAGCTTGCCTTTCTCAAGAACGTATCTTTCGCAGGCCAGATCCTCCGCCTTTGCGGCTTCCTTGGAGGCATCGGTGTCCAGGGCCTCGTGGCCGTTTGCCGCCGCGTTCCTGACCTCGTAGATGTACTTCAGGGCGTCCAGGGACCATCCGGGGAAGTTCTCGCTGCCGTCTTCGGCTATTCCGGAGAGCTTATCCATGTCCGGCCAGTTCTTGTACCAGTCCGTGCGCAGGGCTACGAACGCACCGTCCGGAATGTCTCCGTACTTAGCCTCGTAATCCTTTATGTCCTGTACGCATACCGCGTAGGTCGGGTCCTTTGCCACCTTGTCCGTGATGTCTATTACACACAGAGGGAAAACGCCGTCCTTAACTCCGAAGGTCTCGGAGAGCGGTGCTCTTTTTACGAAATGTCCGGGGAAGTCTATGTGCGTACCGAACTGGCCCGGGAACTTGAATGTCTGTATGCGGCATTCGAGCATTGGATTGCCCCAGTCGAATACGGTCTTGCCGAGCTCTACGCTTCCTTCCGGAATGCCGCTCCAGTAAGGGCTGTCGTTGTTGAGAGAATGAGAAAGCTCCACCCACTTAAGCTGTTTTGCGCCTTTAAGCGCTTCCCAAAGCTTGTACATTTAGTATCCTCCTTAAGATTTTCTGATAGCTGCATCTTATCTTAACGGTATTAGACATATTAATTATATCAGAACTTTATGCAGAGTTTCAGAACATACGGAAATTTTTTTGACAGAACCCGTCAACGTTAGTATAATCAGATGAAAGGACAGATAGTAAAGGGGAGAAGAGATGAAGCAAAAGTGGCAGGAGATGAAACAGAAATGGGGCTCGCTGGTCCTGGGGGCCTGTGTCGTAGTCCTGTTTTTTGTTGCAGTTTCCCATATCGACATCGTCTGGAACGCGCTTAAATACATATTCCGCATGCTGCTTCCGATAGTCATCGGCGCCGGCATTGCCTACATGCTCAATCCTTTCGCGATATTCTACGACAGGACCATATTCAAAAAGATAAAGAACAGAAAAGTATCCTGGGGCATCTCGGTGGTCCTTACACTGATAGTCCTGATACTGCTGCTGTTCCTGCTTCTTTATTCGCTTATCCCTCAGCTGATCTCGAGCATCGGAGGGTTCATCGAGAACATCGATTCCTATCTGAGATCCCTGCAGGAACTCATCGACAGATGGGATTTCGTGCCGCAGGATCTGGTAGACACGATAAAAGGATGGATAGGCAGCGAAGGCAATCTTCTCAGCAAGGCGCTTACGCTCCTGATGGACAACATAGGTACCATCATCTCCAAATCCTCCAGCTTTACCGCCGGCACCATCAACTGGGGCATCGGGTTCATCATTGCCATCTATTTCCTGGCCGGCAAGCAGAAGGTGCTGAATCTGTTCAAGAAACTGCTTCAGCTGACCACCAACGACGAGCACTACAACGACATAACCGCTGTAGGAGTAAAATTCAACAACATATTCGCCAAGTTCATAACGGTGGATCTTATCGATGCCCTGATAATCGGCGTAGTGGAATACATATTCATGCTGGCGGTCGGAATGCCTTACGCGCTTGTAATATCCGTAGTCGTTGCCGTCGCGAATCTTGTTCCCACCTTCGGTCCCATAGTCGGAGCTGTGATAGGCGTCATATTCCTCCTGCTGGCCAATCCAATATACGCGCTGTGGTTCCTGATCTTTACGGTCATCCTTCAGACCATAGACGGATACATATTAAAGCCAAAGATGTTCGGCGAAGTGCTGAACGTTCCCGGAATCCTTATCATGATAGCGATAGTTGTGTTCGGCAGGATAATGGGAGTGGTCGGAATATTCCTTGCTATCCCGTTCTCCGCCATCATAGTCTATATTCTGGATGAATACGCGTTCCCGAGGCTGGAGGTCCACAAGAGAAAGAAAGACGGACAGAAGGCTGCAAAGCAGAAAAAAGAAGGGGAGTAACGCGCCGCCCCGGGGGATCGCGATTATAAAGACATGTCGCGAAATAAACAACGCCGGAGCCTCGGTATCCCAAGGTCCGGCGTTTTTGTGTGTCTGTATTGATCCTTTTGTTACTTGATGAGGTCCTTCATTCCGTAGAGACCGGGGCCCTTGTCGATAAGGAATTCCGCGGCGCGGACTGCGCCTTCTGCGAACAGGCTCCTGCTCTGGGCTACGTGCTCCAGCTTTATCCGCTGGGTCTGAGTCGCGATGTAGACTTCGTGAGTACCTACTTCGTTGCCGAGCCTTACCGCGGAGATGCCAATGTCCTTTGGATCGCGCTTGCAGTGGCCGGATCTTCCTTCCACGATGTTGCTGTCCGGACGGACTTCCTTAATGGCATTGGCGAGCATAACGGCCGTTCCGCTGGGAGCGTCCAGTTTTCTGTTGTGGTGGTATTCAACTATCTCTATGTCCGCTTCCGGGAACGCTGCGGCAGCCTGTTTTGCAAGGCTTACCAGCACCGCCACGCCTATGGACATGTTGGCGGAAAGAAACACCGGAATGCTCTTTGCGCATTCGTCTATGAGCGCGAACTCATCCGGAGTCTGTCCCGTAGTAGCTATTACGAGCGGTATGCCGCGCTTTGCCGCGTACTCGGTAAGTGTCTTAGTGGCCGCATGGTTTGAGAAGTCTATTATGCAGTCTGCTTTTCCGGAGAAATCGGACAGTCTTCTGTACTGTTTTCCTTCGGATACAATGTATTCCGGGCTTACGAAGGCTACTATCTCGTGGGTACCGCCGCTTACGGTCTCCGTTACGGCTTTTCCCATTGCTCCTGTGCTTCCGTGCAGTATTATCCTCATGGCTGCTCCTTTTCTGTAGTCAGGATCGGTGATGCGTTCTTTAAGGACGCAGTTTTATCAGACGTTGAGAACCTGCTCTCTCATAAGCTCGAACATCCTGGCCTGATTAGCCTCGGTCATGGGTACCAGAGGGAGCCTTACGTAGTTCTCGCCGAATCCCAGGGCTGCTACGGCTGCTCTTGCGGGGATGGGGTTGGTCTCGCAGAAGAGCATCTTGATGAGCGGGGTGAGCTCCAGCTGCATCTGCGCGCTCTTCTTTACGTCGCCGCGGAAGTACGCGTGGCACAGCTCGGATGTCTTCTTAGGAAGGATGTTGGAAAGAACGGATATGACGCCGTCCGCTCCCATGGAGAGCATAGGTGTTATCATTCCGTCCTCGCCGGACCACAGGCACAGGTCGTTTCCTGCGTAAGCCATGGTCTCGACGATCTTTTCCATGTCGCCGTTGGCTTCCTTTATTCCTACGATGTTGGGGTGCTTGCCTAATGCGGCGTAGGTCTTAGGCTCTATGTTCATGCCGGTGCGGCCGGGGACGTTGTAGAGTATCTCCGGCATGGGGCTGCTGTCAGCTATGGCGGTGTACATCGCGATGAGTCCGGCCTGGGTGGTCTTGTTGTAGTAAGGCGATACCAGAAGTCCGGCGTCGTATCCCATGTCGTACGCGACCTTGGTGAGCTCTATGGCGTACGCGGTGTCGTTGGAACCTGTGCCCGCTATCATGGGTACTCTGTGGCCGGAGAAGTCCATTGCCTTCTTAAATACCTCGCGGTGCTCCTCGTCCGAAAGGGTGGCGCATTCGCCTGTGGTGCCGCAGATCAGAAGGGCGTCTATGCCTTCTTCTATCTGCCAGTTGATCAGCCGTTCCAGAGCATCATAGTCGACGCCTTTTTCGTTCATGGGCGTTACAAGCGCGGTGCATGCTCCTCTGAAAATAACTTTCTTCATTTGAATCTCCGTTTCCGGGGCGGTTTCTGCCTTCGGCCCTGCGCCCCTAATAAAAAAACCGGTCTGCCCGGCTGATGCTGACTGTTCGAAATAAAACGCAAACAGCGTGTCCGAACAATTGTAACAGCTCTCCGCCTAAGCGACAGTCAGCCGGATGTTATCCGTCTGCCCAGACGCGTTCCTGCATTACGCGCCTTCGGCGGCAGTCCCTTTTGCGCGGCGCGCTCCTTGCGGGGGAGTTTTTCTGCGCCGCGGTACTCCTGACGAGCCGCGCCTCTACTTACAATTGTGCCCCGGAAATACCGAGGTTTAAGTTATTATATATTAACAGCCCCGTGCGGTCAATAGCGCGGGGCCGATTTTTTCGTGCTTTTGCAGCGGTATCCTGCTTCGGGAACTACATATCCGGGATGTTCTTCCTGACAAGGGATCTGATGCCGTCGAGGGCCATTTCGTGGATCATCCCGGAGAGCTTGTCTGCAGGGAATGATCTGTCGGACCTGAGCCATGCCTTGTAGACGCTGATCTCGCCGGCCAGAATGAAGTGTATTATATATTCCGTGGCAGCGGGATCCGTATGTGCCTGTCTGGATACTTCGTCGCGTATCAGGCATATGATCTCGTTCTCGAATTTGCTGAAGAATCCGGAGACCTTGTCTGCTTCCAGCATGGTCCTGAGGAAGGGGTCGTTGATGCCTATTGTTTCATCGAAAAGAGCAAAAAGCTTCTGGGGCTCCTTTATGCTTTCGATGATGTCGATCTCTTTAAGCGTTGCATCCAGTTTGCTGAGGATCTCGTTCTCCAGCTCGTCTACAAGCTGGAATACGCCGGTATAGTAGTTATAGAAAGTCTTGCGGTTTATCTCCGCGATCCTGGAGATGTCCGTAACGCTTATGTCGTTAAGGTCCTTTTCCGCAAGCAGGGCAAAGAATGCCTTCTTGATGGCTCTTTTGGTTTTAATGACACGTCTGTCCATGATATGCTCCTGTTGAGTAAGTATACATTTTTGTTGTTTTTGTATAGTATCCTACAGCCGTTAGTTTGTCAACAACAATAAATCATTATGTATTATTATTTAAGGATGATCTTGCAGAACGCAGTTGACAAATACCCCCAAGGGGTATATCATACAAATGAAAAAGCGATACCCCCGGTGGGTATGTTTATACGGAGAAAAACCATGAACGAAAAGACATGCTGCTGCGAAAGGACAAAGTCCCGCAGCGAACAGGAGAAAAAGGGTCTGATGAACAGGCTCAGAAGGATAGAGGGGCAGGTGCGCGGTCTGCAGAACATGCTGGAAAGCGACGCGTACTGCACAGACGTGCTCATCCAGGTCTCCGCCGTTAATTCCGCGCTCAACAGCTTCTCCAGAACGCTTCTTTCTTCGCACATGAAGAGCTGCGTGGCGGAGGATCTTAAGAACGGAAAGGAAGAGACCATAGACGAGCTGGTGGATACTCTTCAGAAGGTCATGAAATAATATGGAACAGTACAACGTAACAGGAATGAGCTGCGCAGCGTGCAGCGCCAGAGTGGAGAAAGCGGTAAGCGCCGTGCCGGGAGTAATTTCCTGCTCGGTGAGCCTTCTTACGAACTCCATGGGCGTGGAAGGAAGCGCGTCCGCAGCGGAAATAATCAAAGCAGTAGAGGACGCCGGATACGGCGCCTCGAAAAAGGGTGCGGCAGGCAGCACGGCGGCAGGCGGATCCGAAGGCTCCGTTCCGTCCTGGGCGGATGACGAGGCCCTTAAGGACAAGGAAACTCCGAAGCTCAGGAAAAGGCTCATCTTTTCCGTGATAGTGCTTCTTGTACTCATATACTTCTCCATGGGCTATGCAATGTGGGGCTTCCCGGCACCGGCCGCATTCGGAAACCCGGTGTTCCTGGGCACCTTCGAGATGCTCCTTGCCATAGTGGTAATGATAATAAACGGCAAGTTCTTCACATCCGGATACAGGTCGCTGTTTAAGGGCGCTCCGAACATGGATACTCTGGTGGCGCTTGGATCCACGGCATCTTTCGGCTATTCGCTGGTAGTGCTCTTCCTTATGATACTTGCCCAGGGCAGGGGCGACGCGCAGACCGTAATGCATCACGGAATGGATCTTTACTTCGAGTCCGCGGCAATGATCCCGACGCTCATAACCGTAGGAAAGATGCTTGAGGCCATGTCCAAAGGACGCACTACGGATGCTCTTAAAGGCCTTATGAGGCTCGCTCCCAAGACCGCTGTCCTGCTTAAGGACGGCGCGGAGACGGAGGTCGGCATAGAGCAGGTAAAGATTGGCGACATATTCGTTGTAAGACCCGGAGAGAACATCCCGGTGGACGGTGTAATTACGGAGGGGCATACTTCCGTCAACGAGTCCGCGCTTACCGGAGAGAGCATCCCAGTGGACAAGGAAGAAGGAGACACGGTCTCAGCCGCCACGATAAACCAGCAGGGCTACATAAAATGCAGAGCAACAAGGGTAGGAGAGGATACCACCCTTGCGCAGATAATAAAGACCGTTTCCGACGCGGCCGCAACAAAGGCACCGCTGGCAAGGATAGCGGATAAGGTGTCCGGGATATTCGTTCCTGCGGTGATAGGAATTGCTCTGGTGACGCTGGCCGGATGGCTGATAGCAGGAAGGACCTTCAGTTTTGCGATAGCAAGGGCGATATCCGTGCTCGTGATCAGCTGCCCTTGCGCGCTGGGGCTTGCCACGCCGGTAGCCATAATGGTAGGAAGCGGTGTCGGCGCAAAGAACGGTATATTATACAAGACAGCGGCTTCGCTTGAAGGCGCAGGAAGGGTAAGCATCGCCGCTCTGGATAAGACCGGGACCATAACGGAAGGTCACCCGGCGGTAACGGACATTGTGGCTTCCGGATGCACGGAGGAAGAACTGCTGACTTACGCAGCCGCGCTCGAGGCAAAGAGCGAGCACCCTCTGGCAAAGGCTGTTTCCGAAAGAGCGGCCGGAATGGAACTGCCCGAAGTTGAAGATTTCCAGGCCCTTCCGGGCAACGGTCTTTCGGCAAGGCTCGGCGGCAGCGTAATAACAGGCGGAAGCGTAAAGTTCATATCCGAAAGCGCATCCGTTCCCGGAGAGATCCTGCGCAAGGCATCCGGACTGTCGGATCTGGGACGCACGCCTCTTCTGTTCGCGAAAGACGGCAAGGTCCTCGGCATGATAGCAGTGGCCGATACCATAAAGGAAGACTCCGCAAGGGCCATAGAAGAGCTTAAAGGCATGGGCATAAGGACCGTAATGCTTACCGGAGACAACGAAAAGACCGCAAGGGCCATCGGACGCGCCGCAGGCGTTGACGAGGTTATAGCGGGAGTGCTTCCGGACGGCAAGGCGGAAGTAATAAAGCGCCTTAAGGAAGAAGGCCGCACCGCTATGGTGGGAGACGGCATAAACGATGCTCCGGCGCTTACTCTGGCCGACACGGGCATTGCTGTGGGAGCAGGCACGGACGTTGCCATAGATGCCGCTGACATAGTCATAATGAAGAGCCGCCTGACGGACGTTGCCGCCGCCATACGCATGAGCCGCGCTACCATAAGGAACATCCACCAGAACCTTTTCTGGGCGTTCTTCTACAATGCGCTTTGCATTCCTCTGGCAGCTGGACTGTACGGCGTGGCAATGAAGCCCATGTACGGAGCCGCCGCGATGGCGCTTTCCAGCTTCTTCGTGTGCATGAACGCCTTAAGGCTCAACCTTGTTAAGATACATGACGCAAGTCATGACAGAAAGATAAAACAGAAAGCACCGGCCGTCCCCGGCTGCAGCGACCAGACCTGCCCGGCGGACGTGTCTTCGGAACAGGAAACAATAGTCAAGGAGGAAAAGACGATGACAAAGACTCTTAAAGTAGAAGGGATGATGTGCGGACACTGCGAGGCCAGAGTAGCCAAGGCTCTCAACGCTGTGGAGGGCGTAGCTTCCGCAGTTGCGGATCACAACGCGGGCACCGCGGTCGTAACGCTGAGCGCGGACGTAGCGGACGACGTGCTTAAGAAAGCAGTAGAAGATCAGGATTACAAGGTCCTGGGAATAGAGTAATGGATAACGGAAGCATCGCAAAGATGGATACGCAGAACGGCGCAGGAATATTCGAGGGGCTGGATCTTAGTTCCTGGAAGAACGGCTGGGAGCCCGGCGCGCCTGTGTTTACTGGCTACGAGGGCGAAGTGGAAGCCATAGAGCGCAAATATCCGGCAGATAGTTGTGAGGATAAGCCTCTTAGGACAGTGTTCTTCGGCGCTTCCAACTTCCGCAAGTGGAAGAACATGGACGCGGATCTTAAGGAGTTCGGGGTACAGAACCACGGATTCGGAGGCGCCACAGACGTACTGCTTGTGCACTATGCGGACCGGCTTCTGTTCCCGTACGCGCCGGACGTTGCCGTCATCCAGTCCGGTTCCAACGATTACGCCGGTCTTAAAGGCAAGCCCGCAAGGCAGGCCGCTGCAAGTCTGGAGCTTAAAAAACGCATGTACGGATATTTCCTTGAGAATCTTCCGGATACCCGTTTCGTGCTGCTGAGTCCGCTTCTTATGCCCGGAGCGCCGTATTTTACGGAGACGTCCCTGCTGGTCTCGGAAGGCATGGCGGACATCTGCAGGGATCATCCGCGCCTGTGCTTTACGGATGTGGCAGGATTGACGTATAATGACGGAGTATACAGGACGGAGCTGTTCGTTTCCGACGGGATACATCTTAACAGGAACGGCCAGCTTGCTCTTAAAGACATCGTTAAAGAGGTGTTACATGGAATTTTTGAAGACATTAGGGGCTGACATGTCTCTTTCGCAGGTCATAGAGATGATGCTGCGCGTGGTGCTGGCCGCTGTCTGCGGAGGCGTCGTAGGCATCGAAAGGTCCAGACGTTTTAAAGACGCGGGAGTAAGGACGCACTGCATGGTGGCATGCGCCTCTGCGGTAATGATGATAATATCCAAATACGGTTTCCTGGATCTTATAGACGGCGCGCGCGGCGCGGATCCGTCGCGTGTCGCGGCAGGTATCGTTACAGGCGTAGGATTTTTGGGCGCGGGCATGATATACCGCGACAGGCATCAGTCGCTCAAAGGTCTTACCACGGCCGCGGGACTGTGGTGCGTTGCCGGAATAGGAATGGCCGCCGGAGCCGGAATGTATTATCTGGCGATCTTCACGACCGTGTTCGTAGTGCTGCTGCAGTTCGTTATGCACCGTTTCGGCATCGGCCGCTACAGACATTACGACACTAAGTTGGAAGTAGTGATGAAGGACGATCCCGGCGTGCTGGACAGGCTCAAAAAGAACTTGAAGAAAGGAGACATCGAAGTCTCGGATTCTTCCGTAACAAGAAAGGACGGGCAGCTGACTTGCGTAATGGAAGTCGTTACTCCGTCCAGAAAGATCCAGGACGATCTGAGCGAGATGATGGCTCAGGATCCGGATATTTATTCGATAGAATTTAAAGACGCCGTTTAGCGGTCGTAGACCGACTTGAACGCGTTGAACGCTTTCTGCATGCCTTCTTCGAAAGGTATGTAGCTTGCTCCGAGCTGCCTTGCTATCTTCGTGCCGTCGAAGAGCTCGCTCTCGTCCGCGGTAAGCGGGAAGGGCAGAGGAATGTTCTGAGCTATTACTTCCGATACTGTTACCGGACGGGTCTCAAAGGGCCTGTCCGTTACTTTTTGCAGGATGTCCATGTAGCTTCTGTAGGTTACGATCTCCGGAGCGGAAAGGTTGTAGGCCTGTCCGCAGGAAACGTCCTGCTGTTCTATGCATGCGCATATGGCTCTGGCAACGTCCGTTACGAACACGAAGTTCCATTCGGAGTCGGAGTCCGATGGTACAGGTATGGGCTGTCCTTTAACTATCCTTTCCACGTAGAAACTTTCGCGGGGGGCGTAGTTGAACGGTCCGTAGATGAACGCGGGACGCAGTATCGTAAGCCCTATGCCTAGCTCTGTGCAGACCTGCTCTGCCTCTGTCTCCAGATTCCTTTTCTTCCACATGTAGTCGGCCGCCATGCAGTTACCCATGTGGTCCTGCAGCGGAGCGTTTTCGTCCTTCATCGTCCTGATGGAACGGTCGTAGACGTCAGCGGTGCTGAGCAGTAAGTACTGTTTTGTCCGGATGTTAAGGGAACGCAGCAGCGAGGAGCAGTCGCCGGGTTCGTAGGCGCAGAAGTCCACGACGGCGTCGTATTCTCCCTGCGGGAATCCGTAAAGCATTCCGGGGACGCGCCTGTCGGCCTTGTACTCCTTAACGTTCCCCAGGTATTCCATGGAATAAGTTCCGCGGTTTATGAAACTGAGTTCCCAGCCTTTCTGATTTGCTATTATCGCAAATACTCTTCCGGCGAAATACGTTCCGCCTATGATAAGCACTTTTTTCATTCGGACACCTCCGTGGTTCGGTCTGTTTTTGATATTTATGTTTTTCGGCATCTAAAGCACTATGAGTTCGGTCATCAGGACCGCTGCGCAGCATATGGCTGATACAGGAAGAAGACCTGCGCCGAAAAACGCGGCTATCACCCCTGCCGCAAGAGCAAGGATGCCGGCTATCGGGGTCTGCGTTGCGTCTATGATGGCCGGGAAAGTCATGAGCGCAAGGGTAACATAGGGCACATAGTAAAGGAACGACTTTACAAAACGGCTCTTTATGGGCTTCCTGAATATCGTCAGCGGCAGCACCCGCACCAGATACGTTACCGCAAACATCACAAGAATGTACGTCCAGGTGTTATGCATCGGGAGCCTCCTTTTCCGGTACGGCTCCGGGATCCTTCGGTCTTATGACCGCGGCTGCGGACGCTATTATGAGTGTAAGGATTATGGTCTTTGTTCCGCTGTTGATGCCTGAAAGCAGCGGCAGGCGCTGCACTGCGAAGGAAGCAGCAAAGCACACAGCTATGATAACGGCTATGAACTTATCTTTCCTTGCCGGCGGAACAATGATGGCTATGAACATTCCGTACAGCGCAACAGAAAGCGCGCTTACTATCCTGGCCGGAAGGACGTTCCCCGCAACTATGCCTATGCATGTGCCTGCCGTCCACAGCGGTACCGCAATCGCCATGCCGCCGTAGAAGTACCACGGGTCCAGAAGCCCCGGCCGCGCGATGTTTACCGCAAATAACTCGTCCGTTACCGCGCCTCCGAACAGCAGCCTGTGGAAGAAGGGCATGTGCGGATCCGTCTTCTGCGAAAGGGCAAGGCTCATAAGCATGTAACGGAGGTTGATGATCAGCATCATGAGGGCCATCTCGGCCAGGCTTGCGGACGCCGCTATAAGCGTAAATCCCGCATATTCGCCTGCAGAGGCAAGACACAGAAAGCTTGCGACTCCGCCCTGAAAGGCGGAAAGTCCTGCGTTCCTTGCTGTTATTCCAAGGGAGAACGACACTGCAAGATAGCCGAGGCCTATGGGCACGGCGTCCTTTATCCCGCTGCGGAACGCATCCGCGCGGAGCTTTTTTCTTAGATCGCAGTCGTTTCTCATTAAATAAAATTATATAACAGCCGGTCAGCTATGTTAAGTTTTTTCCGTATTACGGCTGTCTGACCGCCCGCTGCAGTCTACGCCCCAATTGTTGAAAATTTAACCGGGCCGGGACGTTCTTTTAACTTAAATATGAATGACAGAATAATGCTTTTTTGATATAATATGCCTCGATATTATGTGTAACTGGCACAGTTTGGAGGTCTGCAATGAAATATACCGTAGAAATGGTCTCTAGCGAAGAAGTATTCGAACCGGCTCCCAAGCCCGAAAAGAAGAAGGCAGAGCGTCTCGATCCCTATGCGGGAAAGAGCAAGCAGGAAGCACTTCTTGAGCGCAAGGAACTGATAGAGAACGGCGGCGGACAGAGACTGATAGACAAACAGCATCAGTCCGGAAAGATGACGGCAAGAGAGCGTCTCGAGAAGCTCTTCGACCCCGGCACCTTCGAAGAGACAGGTATGTTCGTGCGTCATCGCTGCACCAACTTCGGAATGGAAGACAAGTACACTCCGGGCGAAGGCGTCGTAACAGGCTACGGTCAGATAGACGGACGCACCGTCTACGCGGCTGCTCAGGACTTTACGGTAATGGGCGGATCTCTGGGCGAGATGCACGCGGCTAAGATAGCAATGGCTCAGGAAGCAGCCCTTAAGGTGGGCGCTCCCATGATCTGCATCAACGACTCCGGCGGAGCCCGCATCCAGGAAGGCGTTGACGCTCTGGCAGGCTACGGCCGCATATTCTTCAACAATACCAAGGCCTCCGGCGTCATCCCGCAGATAAGCGTAATAATGGGACCTTGCGCAGGCGGCGCAGTGTATTCCCGGCTCTTACAGACTTCATCTTCATGGTGGAGAAGACCAG
>JAFWVZ010000112.1 GCA_017523605.1 Bacillota bacterium
CGGAGCAGACTGCTCCGATAACGGAGATAGAACAGCGCGTGGAAGAACTTAACGACCCTGTAAAGATAGAGCAGGGCGCGGCGCTGCTGCAGTCCGGAAGGCTGGAAGAAGGCCTTGCCGTACTGGAACCCTACCTTAATTCGGAATACTCGAGATGGTGGCCTCTCCATTTCTATCTGGCGTCTGCCTACAGGGAGCTGGGGCACAAAAAAGAGGCCGTAGAAGGCTTTTTAAACGTACTCAGGCTATCTCCGTCCAATACCGACGCAATGGACGCTCTGACGGCCCTTTACGAGGCTCTGGGCGAGCCTGAGAAGGCGGAGAAATACCGCAAAAAAGCGGAGATCGTGCGCGGCGGATGAAAGTGTTCCGAAGGATCGTTTTTCATATCATTTTGAAATGATCCCTTGAAAGATGGTCCGGTGTTATTGACGGACCTATCGGGCAATAGTACAATGAAAGCGCAAAAGGCTGCCGGACAGACGGTCAGCCCTGTGATTTGGTAAAAAAATAACCGTGTCACTTTGGGTCGTGGCGGTTATTTTTTTCTGCCTATAGAATATCCTGCCATAAAGACAGCGACCAACAGACCTAATAAGGTCATTAGATCAACTATATCCATACGCACCACCTCCTTTCTGAGGAGGGCTAACCGCCTACCACTGCTGGCAGCACTTTTGCAGAAAAAGAATACCACGGATCTGTTGTTCCCGGTCATCCAACATTGGTAAAAACGGCACAGACTTTATGCGGCCGCAGAACAGGAATGAACGGTTTTTTCTGTTGACAACGCAAAACCTCTGCTATATAATAACGAAGTCGCTGAAAGCGAAGCCTATTCCGGAGTAGCTCAATGGTGGAGCACTCGGCTGTTAACCGATAGGCTGTCGGTTCGAGCCCGACCTCCGGAGCCATATCCCGAGCGAGGCCATGTGCCTCGCCCGGGCATTCAAAGGCACTTGGCCGAAAACTGCCGGGATGGCGGAATTGGCAGACGCAGGGGACTTAAAATCCCCCGATAGCAATATCGTACCGGTTCGACCCCGGTTCTCGGCACCAAACTTAATATCATCGCGGAGTAGAGCAGCTGGTAGCTCGTCGGGCTCATAACCCGGAGGTCGTTGGTTCAAATCCTTCCTCCGCAACCACAGAAAGAAACAGAGAGGCATCGCCTCTCTGTTTCTTTTTGCGAATGCAGAAAAGATCTGCCGCAAAACCCTCCTGGTCATGAGACCGGCGAGCGTGGCTCGTTTGGAATGGAAGCCGGACGCCGGTGCTGCATTTGCAGTCGGTCCTCCTATATGTTATTCTTTATCCATGAACGGCAGACGATCCGTACGGAACATGCATGGAGGAACCGGATGATCACTGTAAACATTTATTACACCGGCCGGGACGGCAGCGCCCGGGCATTTGCGGAGGAAATGGTCAGAAGCGGAGTAGTCTCGGACATACGCGCGGAAGACGGCAGCCTCCGCTACGAATACTTTTTCCCCATGGACGATCCGGAAACTGTCCTGCTGATAGACCAGTGGAGGGACCAGGCTGCGATAGACGCTCACCACGCATCGCCTATGATGGCAAAGATCGCGGCGCTTAGAGAAAAGTACGACCTGCACATGAAGGTGGAACGTTTTGAAAGCGATGAGACCGGAATACCGGAAAAAGACCGGGAATTCATAAGATAAGCACCACAGAGGCAAAACAGAAAGGACCGGTAAGATGAAGATACTGGATGTAATGCGCAGCAGGCGCAGCGTGCGCACATTCGACGGAAACGCTCTCCGTACGGAAGACGCGGAAAAGATCATGGCCTTCGCGGAAAAGGCTGAAACACCTTACGGCATACCCATCATCTGGAAATTGCTGGATGCAAAGAAGGACGGTCTCTCCAGTCCGGTCATCATAGGTACGGACGTTTTCATGGCAGGAAAGATGCGTAAGGTCCCCCACGCGGAAGAAGCTTTCGGATACGCGTTCGAGAAGATAGTCCTGTTTGCGGAATCCATCGGCGTAGGCACCACCTGGATAGCCGGAACAATGGACCGCGGAGCGTTCGAAAAGGCAATGGATCTTGCGGACGGAGAGGTGATGCCCTGCGTAAGTCCGCTGGGATATCCCGCAAAGAAGATGTCCCTTCGCGAATCCATGATGCGCAAAGGCATAAAGGCTGACACCCGCATGAAGTTCCGGGATCTTTTCTTCGACGGTTCGTTCGATAAGCCGCTTGCCGAAGAAAAGGCCGGAAAGCTTGCGGAAGCGCTGGAAGGCGTAAGGCTGGCTCCCTCGGCTGTGAACAAGCAGCCCTGGCGCGTTGTCGTATGCGGCGATAAGGCCCACTTCTACGAGAAGCGCGGCAAAGGCTACGTTTCAGCGGACGGCTGGGACGTTCAGAAGATAGACATGGGCATAGCGCTCTGCCACTTCGATCTGGCGGCGCAGGAGTGCGGCCTGAACGTTTCGCTTCAGATCTGCGACCCTGGCATACCGTGCGCCGAGGATACCGTGTATACTGCAACGTTCGTAATTAAATAGAAGTACAGATAGATCAATGATACTCAAAACACTTCAAGGCGGGGTCCGGACACGGAGCTGCCTTGTTGACGCGCAAGGGCTATTTTCATATAATAAATAAAGTGCAGAACCGCATCGGACGCAATGCTGCGGAGGACAGCGGATCAAGGGAGAATCGACATGGATACAAAAGCATTCGTTAAATTCAAGGAAGACATAATAAAGAACTGCGGACGCATCATAGTCGGCAAGGACGACGTGATAGAGCAGCTTGCAGTATGCCTGATAGCCTCCGGCCACGTGCTTCTGGA
>JAFWVZ010000113.1 GCA_017523605.1 Bacillota bacterium
GCCTCGTAGCGGAAATCGTGCGCGATCTCGCCGATGCGCACCGGCAGGTTGCGGTAGGAGTGCGGCTGGTTGGCGTAGATGCGCATATGGTGCGGGCAGTTCATCGGGCGCAGGACGTACATCTCGTCCTCGACCTCCATCGCCGGGAACATGTTCTGCTGATAGTGCTCCCAGTGGCCGGAGGTCTTGTACAGCTCGATCGTGCCGACGCAGGGCGTGAGCACGTGCTGATAGCCGAGCTTGAGTTCCTTGTCGCGGATATAGTTTTCGAGAAGGCGCCACACGGTATAACCCTTGGGCAGGAACATCGGCATGCCGCGGCCCACCAGCTCGTCGGTCATGAACAGGCCCAGCTCGCGGCCCAGCTTGCGGTGATCACGCGCCTTCGCCTCCTCCAGCTTCCGGAGGTACTCGTCCAGCTGCTCCTTCTTCGGGAACGCGATGCCGTAGATGCGCTGCAGGCTCTGGCGCTTCGCGTCGCCGCGCCAGTACGAGGCATTGCAGGCGGTCAGCTTGAGCGCGTTGACCTTGATGCGTCCGGTCGAGTCGATGTGCGGGCCGGCGCACAGATCGGTGAACTCTCCCTGCCTGTAGAACGAGATGGCCTCGCCTTCCGGCAGGTCGTTTATAAGTTCGACCTTAAAGGGCTCTTCCTTTTCCTTCATGAAGGCGATCGCTTCGTCTCTGGGGAGCTCGAAGCGCTCTATCTTAAGCCCTTCCTTGCATATCTTCTTCATCTCCGCCTCTATCTGCTCCATATGCTCCGGAGTGAAGGCGAAGGGCGCCAGCATGTCGTAATACCATCCTTCCGCGATGGACGGACCTATGGCCAGCTTAACTTCCGGCCAAAGCCTCTTTACGGCCTGCGCCATGATGTGCGAGCAAGTATGCCAATACGTCTGGCGGTACTCCTCGTTCTCAAAGGTGTATTTATTCTCCTCTGACATTATTGTTCCTCCTTATACGTCAAGGTTAAGATTTTGCGTTATTATACTCCACAAAACCTTCATTTGCAAGAAAAAGAGGACTGTGCTATTATGCCCTTGGCAAAGGCCGGCAGGAAGGCTGCGCAAACGTTTCGGAACGGCTCGTCAAGGAGGATCTCTCTGTTGGAAAAGAAACCTGTTAAAGGTAAGACTCTTAAGGGTAAACTTATAACAGCCGTTACCGCGCTGTCGCTCTTTACGGGCATTACGGCGGGGTCTGTGTTCGATTCGCCCTCGGAGATAACTCTTTCGGACGTTAAGGAACCGACTCCTGTTGTGGAGGTAGTGGATCTGGGCAAAAAAGATGCCTCTATGGAGATCCAGAGCCCCGACGCGGAACTTATCGAAGAAGAGAAGAAGACCCTTAAGCAGCGCATAAAGGAACGCATACAGGCCCTGCCCGCAGGTGTAAGGACCGTTGTTGTTCTTCCGCTGTATTTCGTCGGCACGCTCGTTACAAAAGCGGCCGGAGCTTTGTTCTCCTCAGTTATGGCTCCCGTGCTTGCCGCAGTGCTCAAATGGGTGGTGCTTGCCGCAGTAATACTGGGCTGTGCCGCTCTCGCCCTTAAAGCAATATTTCCGGACATTCCTCTTAAAAAGATCCTGCGTCCCAGAAACTTCCTTTACGTCCTGATCGGCGTTGCCGCGGTCGCTTTAATAGATAAGGCAATGCCGCTGGTATTTGCCGACTACAGAAAATGGGCAGATGCCGCGCTGTTCGTGCTCGGCCTTCTTGTGGTGATCATAACCGTAGTTCCGACTGCTGTTGGCATCTCAAGAAAGCGCCGCGAAAAAGCCGGGACCGCTGCATAGGCATATTCCCCGACTCCCTTATACCGCAAGGCTTTCAGGCGTCTCCGGGGCGTCTTTTATTATGTCCTCGGCTATGGTTTCGATATCTTTTTTGAGCGCCGCGAAGGGTATGAAGAAGACCCTGCCGATGTCTACACCAAGGCGCTCCGAAACGTACTCCGGAGGGTAAGGACTGTCTGCCGGAAAACGGTCCAGAACATAACCGTTAAGTTTAAGCCCCAGTTTTTCGTACAGCGGTCTAAGCCATTCGAAGCGGCGGAAGCTCTCTTCCGAATGGGAGAATACGGCGTAGATGCTGTCCGAAGCGAACATGGCTCCCAAAGGCAGTCCCTGCCCTATCTCGGATCCGCTGTCGCAGATGACGATGTCGTATTCCGCGGCCATCCTTTTTATGAATGATTCCGACATGTCCGGACAGAACGCTCCGAAAACAGCGCTCGGGCCGGCTCCTGAAATGACCGACAGATCCCCCCTGCATGCCGTCCTCTCCACAGCACCTTGCGGCAAAGCCTTTCTGGCGCAGACGTACGGTCTTATGCTTTCCATGGACGCTCCGCTCAGGCAGGTCCCTGCGGATCCCGAATGCGACGCGTGAACGAGCAGCACCCTCAGATCCTTTCTCTTTTCCGCTACCATCTCCGCAGTGCGCCTGCTGAGCCAGGCGCACCCGCAGGAACTGTCTGATCCGTGGAATGTAAATACTTTTTTCATGACCTTTCCCAAGGCATCTCCCTGCGCGGAATGATACCAAAAATACTGAATAAAAGAAACGGCACGCAGCGATGTGTGTGCCGTTTATGTCTAATATGTGTACCGTTTCCGGCTATCCCTCAGCCTTGCCGCGTGCAGTAAAACATCGCAGCCGTGACGCGCACGCTTTGGCCTCGGCAGCCGGAACTATTCGTACAATCTTTCGCTTGCCTTAAGAAGCTTCTCCTTTGCGTCTTCTACGTCTATGGTAAAGAACTCGCCGTCCTCGTAAAGGATCTCTCCGTCCACCATGGTCATGCATACGTCGGACGCCTGCGCGCTGTAGATCAGAAGCGCAACGGGATCCAGCGCCGGGAGCATGTGCGGCTTAGTCATGTCTACAGCTATGATGTCCGCCTTAAAGCCTTCCCTGAGCACTCCGGTATCCGGGCGGCCCAGCGCCTTCGCGCCGTTTACGGTAGCCATGTCCAGCACCTGCGCGTCCGTAAGAGCAGTAGGATCGTGCTCCGCGCCCTTTGCCAGAAGAGCCGCCAGGTGCATCTCCTCGAACATGTTGAGGTTGTTGTTGCTTGCAACGCCGTCCGTTCCAAGAGCAACGTTGACGCCTGCGGCTATCGCCTCGGGTATCCTTGCGTGCCCGTTGCCGAGCTTAAGATTGCTGCTGGGGTTATGCACAAGGGTAACGCCCTTCTCCGCCATTATCCTAAGGTCCTTATCGGTGACCCACACGCAGTGCGCGGCATATACCGGCTGGTCCAGTATCCCCATGTCCGCGAAATACTCTATGGGAGTCTTATCGTGGCGCAGTATGCATTCCGCCTGCTCCTTCTGTGTTTCGGAGACGTGGATGTTGACCCTCTTGTGCATTACGGAATTGGCTTCGCTTATGGCCTTTACGAATTTGTCCGTCGTAAGGTACTCGGAGTGCAGCGAGAAATCCGCCTTAACCCTGCTGCTCGCAACGGCCTTCTTTATCTCCGCAGGAAGGGTCATGGTCTCCTTGGTCTCCGGAAGCTCCCTCATGGCTTCGGGATTTATGTCCGCCTTGCCCTCCATGACGTTTATGAAGTTGATGCATTCCGCGGTCCTGGGCCAGTCGCCGGGCTCCAGATCCTTATCGAAGCAAAGCCCCACCCTGCAGAGGTTGGCCTTGATACCGGCTCTGGCGTAGGCCAGCGAAGCCATGAACGGATAGTCGTACATGTCCGCTATCTGGGTAGTTCCGGAGGCAAGCATCTCCATGCAGGCCCATAATGTCCCTACGTATATGTCGTCCGGAGTCATCTTTGCCTCTACCGGAAAGATAGCTTCGTTGAGCCACCTGTCCAGAGGAAGTCCGGATCCGGCGCCGCGCACAAGAGTCATTGCCGAGTGTCCGTGAGCGTTTACCAGACCGGGCATCAGCATCTTTCCGCTCATGTCGCGGACCACGTCGTAGTCCTTTTCCGGAGCATCGAAACCTATGTATTTTATGTATTCTCCGTCTACGCCCAGACAGGCGTTCTGAAGGACGTTGTATCCGTCCTCCTCGCGCACCAGCACGGACGCGTTCTTAAACAGTGTCTTCATTAAAGGCTCCTTATTATGTCCGCTACAAGAAGGCTGAACTTAGGTCCGGACTTCTGCGCGATCTCTATTACATCTTCCTCCGAGAGCTTTACGTCCCATATGCCCGCAGCCATGTTGGAGATCATGGAAAGACCGAGCACAGGGATACCGCAATGCGCAGCCGTAAGCGCTTCCGTTACCGTGGACATGCCTACGGCGTCGCCGCCGAGTATCCTTGCAGCCCTTATCTCCGCGGGGGTCTCGTACTGCGGGCCGGTAAAGAAGAAATACACTCCTTCGTGGACGTTAAGCTCCGACCTTGCCGCGCATTCCCTCGCGACGGCCCTCATGTCCTTGCTGTACATGTCCGAAACGTCGAAGAACCTGGGACCGAAATCGTCCGCGTTGGGACCGCACATGGGGCTGGCTCCGGTCATTTTTATGTGGTCTTTTATTATCATTACGTCGCCCGGACGGTAGCTCTCGTTTACCGCGCCGGCGGCGTTGGTAAGGATCAGCCTCTTTACACCCATAAGCTTCATTACGCGCACGGGCGCAACGAGCTGCTGGTATTCGTAGCCTTCGTAAAAATGGAACCTGCCGGACATGCACATCATCTTCTTGCCCATCAGGGTCCCGAAGATGAACTTTCCGGAATGGCCGGGAGCCGTGGACACAAGGAAGTTGGGAATATCCTTATACGGTATCTCCACGGGGTCTTCTATCTGAGCGGCAAGGCCTCCCAGACCGGTGCCAAGAATAAGCCCCAGTTCCGGCTCAAAGCCTCCCAGCCTGGACTTAATGTAGTCCGCGGATACCTGAAAATATGCTTTATCGTACTTCATCAGTAGATGTCCTCCTTAACGGTCTCCGGTTTTTCGTCAAGCTCTTCCGGATGCATCAGCAGTGCCTTCAGCCTCTTGAAAGCGGCTGCGTAGTACTGGCCGTCCACTATCCTTTCGTCCGTCACGACCTTAAAGTCGAAATATTTCTTCTTTACCGGCTCGCCGTTGGAATTCAGGACCGTCTCCGTCCTTTTTGGACCGAAAGCTATGAACACCGGAATGTTTCCGAAATCGTACAGGTGATGGTAGATCGGAGGTATGCCCAAAGATCCCATGGACGTTATGAACAGCGATCCGTGGAACGGGCTGAGATCCGTAAGTTCCTTGGGAATAAGACCGAAGTAATCCAGCAGCTTAAGGAACCAGATGACGAACTTAAGGAAGACACCGGGAATGAAGTTGAGCGCTCCGGCCAGCTTGTCGAATCCGCTGTCCAGTTCTTCCTCCGCGTTGGCCTCGGTAACGGCCGAGTTGAACTTCTCGTAGACGTCTTCTGCGGTATCCGACGGGAACATGTCCACGGATACTATGGTCTCCGGGCTGCCGAGCTTCAGGTCCTTTTTGACGACCATCTTAACGGTAAGCATCATCCTCTGATAGACCTTCTGACCGGACAGGAAGCGCATTATTCCCGGGTACTCGGCGCACAGGCGTGTGTAAGCAGCCAGAAGAACGTGGGTGGTCCCGAAGTGCTTAAACCCGTCCTTGCGCTTTTTATGTATGTACCGTTCTATGCCGGAGGCGTCTATGGAATAGCTTATGAAATTGCTTGCGCCTCCCCTGTTTACCATGATGTACGGAGATACCTTGTCCAGCGGAATGCCGCCGCGCACAAGTCTTCCGTCCATGCGGTCGCCGTAGCGGAATCTATACGGATCGCCCTCCTTGGGATCCGGAAGTTTCCTTGCGGAAAGAATGGCAAAGATGACGCCCAGCACCATGGACGCGTCGGTAATGAACCGCGGATCCTTAAAGATACCCTCAGAGCCTAAGTATGCGTTGTTTCCGAGCACTCCTGCCATGTTCAGGATCATTACGGCAAAAGGTATCAGCCACACCGCCAGAACGGGTATCCTGGACGATACGCTGCCTTTGAACGTAAGGTAGTAGAGCACCATCTGCGCAAGACAGATGATGACGCATACTACGATGAACAGCCCGTAATGAGGAGCGTCCGTGCATTCCGCGGACAGCAGGCTGTAGAAACAGCTGAGTCCTATGAAAAGCGCAGGCCTTACGGTAACGAAGAAGTACTTTTCTCCGCGCACCGGGAGCCTTACCCCCAGAAGGAACACAGCGATCAGCGGCGGAACCGCGCCGAAGACCAGAAAGAAAAAGCCTTTCTCGTCCGTCTTCGTAAACCAGACTATCCGGAACACGAAGGAAGCGAGCATAGCCAGAGATGCCAGCCACACGAAAACGTTGCTGCGGCGGGCTGAATAAGTTGTGATTCTATCCATGATACTTTCCTTGCCTGAAAGGTCCCGTACGGCAGCGCAAAACGCTCCTCGGACGGTCTTCCGAATCTATGATCATCCGGGACCTACTTGGATACGGTAGCTCCCAGATTGATTATCTCTTTTTCCAGAGCCGCTATGCGGTTCTTAAGCTGTACGAGTTCCTCGTTCGAGAGCTTTGTATCCGTTGCGGTCTCGGCATTCTCTATGACGTCTGATACGTCTTCCAGCGCGTTCTTAAGCCTGGATCTTATCTCTTCCACGCTGCCCTCGTCGGCAAACTCTTCCTCCGCAGTGTTGAGCGAAGTTATCGTCGTGTTTTCTCCGAGCTCCACCTCGCAGACGTTGTGGATGACCGTGCAGTCCCAGCCCAGCCTGCTTTTTACAAGCTTGGCGAAATCCTCCTTTGAGTCCTCCTCGCCGTGCACCAGGAATATCTTCTGCGGCTTTTTCTGGAAGCCCGATATCCACTCCAGAAGCCCGTTCTGATCCGCGTGTCCGGAGAATCCTTCCAGGTTGTGGATCTGCGCGTTTACGACTATGGCCTCGCCCATTATCTTTACTTCCGTGGCACCGTCCAGAAGCAGCCTTCCCAGCGTCCCCTCCGCCTGATAGCCTACGAAGACTATGGAATTCTTTGCGTTCCAGAGGTTGTGCTTAAGGTGATGCCTTATGCGGCCGGCGTCGCACATTCCGCTCGCGGAAATTATGACTTTCGGCGTTGGATCCACATTTATCTGTTTGCTTTCATCCGAAGTTTTGGCAAACACGAGACCCTTGAAATCCAGCGGATGATCGCCGGAAAGGATGTAATCCTTCATCTCTTCGTTATATGCCTGGGCGTTTGCGCGGAACACTTCGGTGGCAGTCACGGACATGGGGCTGTCCACGTAGACAGGAACATCCTTAAGGCGTTTTGTGAACGGCGTGTCGCCGTCGTAGACCTTGTTCAGCTGGTACAGAAGCTCCTGTGTACGGCCAACGGCAAAGCTTGGAATTACAGTGTTTCCGCCCCTTTCCGCAGTCTCAGCGATAATGTTCAGCAGCCTGTCCACACTCTCCTTGGCGGGCTCGTGGATGCGGTTGCCGTAAGTAGCCTCCATTATTACGTAATCGGCCTTTTTGATGATCGTCGGGTCGTTTATTATCGGTCTGTCTTTGGTGCCTATGTCGCCGGAGAATACCAGCTTGCTGGTGCTCTCACCTTCCGTCACCCAAAGCTCTATGATGGCGGATCCGAGAATGTGCCCGGCATCGTTGAACACCACCTTCATCTGCTCGTTGAGTATAACGAGCGTGTCGTAGATGACCGGTTCCAGATGCTTTATGGTATCCAGTGCGTCGTTGGTGTCGTACAGCGGTTCCGTTACCGGTCTGCCGGCTCTGGCGTTCTTGCGGTTGTCGCGCTCCGCGTCCTGCTCGTGTATGTGCGCGCAGTCCTTAAGCATAACGTCCACAAGATCCGCCGTGGCGTCCGTGCAGTAGATGAGGCCCTTGAACCCTCTTTTAACGAGCAGAGGAAGCCTTCCGCAGTGGTCCACGTGGGCGTGGCTGAGAATTACGCAGTCTATCTCCGCAGGATTGAACGGGAAAGGCGCCCGGTTCATCTTGTCCGGGTCGTTTCCGCCCTGGAACTGTCCGCAGTCCAAAAGCACCTTGTACTTGTCGGTCTCGATAAGGTGGCAGGAGCCTGTTACTCCCGAGGCCGCGCCGCAGAACGTTATCTTCATAGTTCGCCTCCGCCTATGAATTCTCTGATTATGGAATCGCCCTCTATGAGCGAATCATCCTCCAGCGACGGGACCTGATCCAGCAGACGGATAAGCC
>JAFWVZ010000114.1 GCA_017523605.1 Bacillota bacterium
CATTTTTATGCATTTTTATTGAATAATTGCGATTTTTTATGCCAAGCCGTGCCGGGGCGGGGCCGTATCAGATCATTTCTTCCGGACGGAAGACTTCACCGAACTTTTCCGCGCTCATATGTCCGAGTTTTAAGCATGCTTCTTTAAGGGTAATGCCTTCGCGGGCGGCAAGCTTTGCCGTTTCTGCGGCTTTTTCGTAACCTATGTAAGGGGCAAGCGCCGTTACCGTCATCAGAGAGTTATTGAGGTTATGCTGCATCTTTTCCTTGCAGGGGACAATGCCGCAGACGCAGCGCCTTGTAAACGAATCGACGGAATCTGCCAGAAGGCGGACGGACTGCAGGAAGTTATAGGCTATCACCGGCATGAACACGTTAAGTTCCAGGTTGCCCTGGCTTGCCGCAAAGCCTATCGCGGCATCGTTTCCCATTACCTGCACCGCCACCATGGTGACCTGCTCGCACTGGGTGGGATTCACCTTGCCGGGCATTATGGAGCTTCCGGGCTCGTTCTCGGGAATGCGTATCTCTCCCAGACCGCAGCGCGGACCGCTGGCCAGCCAGCGCACGTCGTTTGCTGTCTTCATAAGGTCGCAGGCCAGAGCCTTTACGGCGCCGTGTGCGGCAACGAATTCGTCCCAGCTGGTGAGCGCGTGGAACTTGTTTTCCGCGGAAACGAAAGGCTTTCCGGTGACGCGTGCTATCTCTTCTGCGGCGGCTTTGCCGAATCCTTCCGGCGCGTTCAGTCCCGTACCTACCGCGGTCCCTCCCAGAGCAAGCTCGCAGAGGGGCGGAATGGATCTTTCTATAAGTCCGCAGCTGCGCTCTACGGATGCGCGCCAGCCGCTTATCTCCTGGGAAAATGCAATGGGTACGGCGTCCTGCAGGTGCGTGCGGCCGCTCTTTACTATTCCTTTGTTTTCTTCTTCCAGCCTTCGGAATTCTTTAATAAGGCGCCGGGCTGCAGGGAGCAGCTCGTCTTCCAGGGCAATGACCGCCGCAATGTGCGCGGCTGTGGGGAAGGTGTCGTTAGTCGACTGCGACATGTTTACGTCGTCGTTGGGATGGCAGAGCTTTCTGCCTGCCAGTTCGTTTGCGCGGGCGGCTATCACTTCGTTTACGTTCATGTTGGACTGGGTGCCGCTTCCTGTCTGCCAGACTACCAGCGGGAAGTGATCCGTAAGCTCTCCTGAGCTTACCTGCCTTGCAGCCTCTGTAATGAATGCGAGCTTTTCCTCCGTCATCCTGGCCGGCTTAAGTGCGTGGTTTGCCTTTGCCGCAGCCTCCTTAAGGACGCCGAAGGCGCATATGATCTCCTCCGGCATGGTCTCTTTGCCTTTGCCTATCGGAAAATTCTCCAGGCTGCGCTGAGTCTGGGCGCCCCAGTATCTGTCCGCGGGTACGCGGACTTCGCCCATCGTGTCGTGCTCTGTTCTGTACTGCATGGTATGGTCCTCGCTGATATGATCCAAGAGGTCCTGCCGCAGATGGCAGATCCCTGTGTTAATTATGTAATTATCTTTTAATTATACGCTTTTTTGCCGCAAACAAAAAGCGTAAGCATGGTATAATATCAGCAAGAACTCAGTGTATTTACATAGGAGCGCAAAATGCTTACATACAAACTCAGCGAAAACATAACGCAATGTCCGCCGGAGGACATTTTCGGGGAGGGCGGCCCCAAGCCCGGTCAGTACGTGGTAGTCGTCACTCCGCAGGAATGGGAGGAAAAGCGCAGCCAGTTCGACATAGGTCTGGAGCTGGATCCTGCGGGGCAGGAGATCGTAAGCACCAAAGCTGAGGTCAACTTCGACTCTCTTACCGGAGATTTCCTGATACCGGACCGCAATGCGCTGGGGGAAAAGGACTGGCGATTCTCCTTTGCCCTGGACGAGAAAGGCATAGTATTCATAGACGCTACCGGCAAAGCCGCGGAAATGACGGATTCAATAGCCCGCAGCAAGCAGACCAACAGACCGTGCCTGGAGCGTTTTCTCTACGATTTTCTGGAGGAGATCGTTAAGGATGACCTTCACCTGATGGAAAAGATGGAAAAGGAACTGGACGAGTTCGAGGACCGCATTCTTGCGGAGGAGGAAAAGCTGGATCTTAAGCGCATAAACCACATGCGCGCACAGATGAGGGAGCTGCGCATACACTACGAACAGCTGATAGACATGACCCAGGAGCTGGAAGAGAACGAGAACGGATTCTTTAAGGAAAAGGACCTGCGCTACCTGCACCTGTTCATGAACCGCATGCTGCGCCTTTCGGACATTGCAACGTCCGTCCGCGACCACACCACGCAGGTTCGCGAGCTCTACCAGACCCAGCTGGACGTGCGCCAGAACCGCACCATGACGCTGCTTACTGTAATTGCAACTATATTCATGCCGCTGACGCTCATAACCGGCTGGTACGGAATGAACTTCCACTACATGCCGGAACTGGAGTACCGCTGGTCGTACCCCGCGGTGTTCCTGGTGTGCCTGGCCATTGCCGTGGGATGTCTGGTGTTCTTCAAGAAGAAAAAGTGGATGTAAAAGGAGCGGAAAATGCTTAAAGAAGGAATGAAAGCGCCGGAATTCGCGCTTAAGGATAAAGACGGAAACGAGGTGCGCCTCAGCAGTTTCCTCGGTAAGAAAGTGGTGCTGTATTTCTACCCCAAGGACAGCACTCCGGGCTGCACAAGACAGGCCTGCGCGTTCGCCGCTGCATACGACATATTTACGGAAAACAACGTTGTGATAATAGGAGTAAGCAAGGACTCCGAGGCGTCGCACAGGAGGTTTGCCGAGAACAACGGCCTGCCGTTCATTCTGCTGTCGGATCCGGACCGCACGGCCATAGAGGCATACGGCGTCTGGCAGGAAAAGAAGAACTACGGCAAGGTGACCATGGGCGTAGTGCGCAGCACCTTCATAATAGACGAAAACGGCGTCATCCTTAAGGTGATGCCTAAGGTAAAGCCGGATACCAACGCCGCGGAGGTAGCGGAATTCCTGGGACTGAAGTAAGCAAAACGTCCATAGCTATTTTGTTTGTTATATGTTTCCTTGACCTTTTTACTGAACGGGTGTATATTACTATAGTTTTCTCGACACGGGGCACGTGCCCCCTGTCGTTTTTTTTATGAATCGTCTGGCAGCCTGGTGCTGTTTGATTGATATACATGGAGGAATATATGACACAGATCTTTAATATAGCGTTTGCGCTGCTTATAGGGCTGTTGATGACAAGGCTTTTCAGCAAAAGGCATTTGCCCGATGTTACAGCTTTTCTCGTTGCGGGAGTTCTGATAGGACCGTTCATTCTCGGAAGAGCAGGCATACCCGGCCTGGGTTTTTCGACTTATGATGATGTGGCCGGTCTCAGCGATATATCCAATGTTGCTATGGGGTTCATCGCGTTTTCCATAGGAAGTGAGTTCAGGTCCGAGGATCTGAAAAAGACAGGGAAAAAGGCTTTTGTCGTAGGGATAGTTCAGGCAGTCTGCGCCTGTATTTTTGTAGATGCTGTACTGCTGGCACTGCATTTTATCGCACCTGATGTTATTTCCATACCGGCAGCGATAACCCTTGGAGCAATAGCTACTGCTACAGCTCCTGCAGCTACTATGATGGTCATACGTCAGTACAAGGCAGAAGGCCCCCTTACAAAGCTCCTTCTTCCTATAGTTGCTCTTGATGATGCGGTCGGGCTTATTGTCTTTGCTGTATCGTTCGGCGCTGCGCGTACCTTTTACAACGGTTCTGCAGGTATAGCGGAAGTACTTATCGAGCCGATCCTTGAAATATTGCTTTCTGTAATTCTTGGTGGTATCGCAGGAGTCATTCTCACAGAGCTTGAAAGGATGTTCCATTCCAATACCAACAGGGCGTCACTCAGCATAGGATTCGTCCTTCTTATGGTGGCAGTTTCCTTTCTTGAGTTTAATATCTTCGGTATTAAGCTCAGGTTTTCTTCGCTGCTTGTCTGCATGATGCTCGGGACAGTGTTCTGCAATATCTGCCCATTGTCTGAAGATCTGATGGGAAGAGCAGACCGCTGGTCTGTGCCTCTTATGGCGGTATTCTTTGTGATCAGCGGAGCCCAGCTCGAGCTTGAGATATTCAAAAGCCCCAGTCTGGTTCTTATAGGAGTTTTGTACATTCTTTTTCGTTGTCTTGGAAAGTATACAGGGGCTTATGGTTCATCGAAGCTGATGCACTGTGAGCCAAAGGTCACAAAGCACCTTGGGATTACACTTTTCCCGCAGGCAGGCGTTGCGCTTGGTATGTGTGTTACCGCGCAGCAGCTTCCCGGGGATGGGGCGCTTATAAGGAATATCACGCTGTTTTCAGTCCTGGTCTACGAGCTTGTTGGACCGCTCCTTACCAAGATGGCGCTTACTGCTGCAGGCGAGATCTGCGATAAACCGGAACATGTGGTGCATCGCAGGGAAGACGTGTTGGATTCCTCACCTCAAAAGGAACTTGCGCAGCGTTATGAAAAGGCAGTACACAAAAAACATTGAAACACGATCTCTGTCGCAGCGACCAGATGCATAACGTATTCCATAGATCATCTCCTGATTTATATATTTACCAGTTCTCATAAGTAAAGGGAAAGGTCGGCGATTGATCAGAGTATCAAATAAAAAACTTGGTTGATAGACTTGCTGGTGACCTTTCAAATCTGTAGGATAGTATTGAAGATGGAACCAAGCGAAATACAGGGCTGAATGTGCCATATCGCACATCAAAAATCCCATATTCATCCCATATTTGATCTGGAAAAACCCATAAACGAACGTTTAAATTTTGAGTCTGAAACACCCCTGTATAGTTCTGAATATGGTAAATCAAAAAGCCGAAAGCCCAATGATATCAAGGGCTCGCGGCTAAAAGTCCAGTAAAATCAAGGCCTCCCGGAACTTTGTTCCAAGAGGCCAAAAATGGAAAATAGTGGTACCCCCACGCGGAATCGAACCACGAACAAAGGTTTAGGAAACCTCCGTTATATCCGTTTAACTATGAGGGCGGATAAGCAATTTATTATGCTCCTAAAGTGCTTGCTAAGTCAAGCGTTTTTGTGTTAGTATATACAGTGCGTTTTGGAGGAGCGGCATGCACGAACAGTTTATGCAGGAAGCATTAAGGCTCGCGCGGATGGCTTACGACGCCGGGGAAGTACCGGTCGGAGCCGTTGTCGTAAAGGACGGACAGATAGTCGGAAGAGGCTTCAACAGCACGGAGACCGACAAGGATCCTACAAGCCACGCAGAGATGAAAGCCATACGGCAGGCAGCCCAAACGCTGGGCGGCTGGAAGCTTTCCGGGTGCAGCATGTATGTAACTCTGGAGCCTTGCAGCATGTGCGCCGGAGCGATAGTTCTGGCAAGGCTGGATGCTTTGTACATAGGCACCTTGGACCCCAAGTCCGGAGCCTGCCTTTCGCTGGCCAGCATCCCTACAGACGACAGGCTCAACCATCAGGTGGAGCTTCATGCCGGCATCCTTCAGCAGGAATGCAGCGCAATATTAAAGGAGTTCTTCAGGGAACTCAGAAATAAAAACACAAAGGCGGAGGAATAAAATGAAAAAACTCGCCGCGATCATCGCAGCACTGGTACTTATACTCGCGTCGGCCGTATCGGCGTCCGCAGCGGGTCTGAACATAGTTAAAGTAACGCCCAAGGACGGCGCCAAGGGAATGCAGCCTAGCAACATGGCCGTAAAGATCAAGTTCTCGGAAGCCATGGACGGTGGAGAGACTGCGGACGCAGCCAACAAGGACAAGTTCGTCATCTCGGATCCCGAA
>JAFWVZ010000115.1 GCA_017523605.1 Bacillota bacterium
AGAGTCCGCGCCAAGAGAAGGGCGGAGGACATGAAGGCTGCCGGCCAGCCCTGCGACGTGGATCAGATACAGAAAGAGATAGAAGCGCGCGACTACCGCGACTCTCACAGGGCCAACAGCCCGCTTACGCAGCTTCCGGAGGCAGTCGTAATAGACACCTCCAGGCGCGGCATAAAGAGCACGGTGGAGCTTGCGCTTAAAGCAATAAGGGAAAAGGGATACGTAAAGGAATAATGGATAGTAAAAAAGGAGTAATAAGGACTGCCGCGCTGTTCGCGGCGTTCATACTGTTTACGGTGCTGGTCTGCAAGCTGGACGTAAGAGCCATAGGCCCGCAGGGCAGCAGCGTTGGATTCGCAGGGATAAACGGCCTTGTTGCAAAGATGTTCCCGTACAGCGGAACGTTCTATAAAGTAAGCAAACTGCTGGGATATCTGGCTATACTGGTGTGCGTGTTCTTCGCGTTCATGGGGCTTCTGGAGTTCTTAAAGACCAAGAGCCTGGGTTCCGTAAGCAACGGCATACTTCTGCTGGGCGCGCTGTACGTGTGCCTTGCGGTGTTCTACGTGCTCTTCGCCAAGGTGACGGTCAACTACAGACCTGTTCTGGAGGACGGCGCTCTGGAGAGCTCATATCCGTCGTCCCACACCATGCTGGCGGTCTGCGCCTTCTTAAGCGCGGCTGTGCAGCTGGGCAGGGCCAAGGGAAGCGCGGCGTTCAAGAAGCTCTCGAAGATCGTGCTCTGGGCGCTGGCGGTCCTTATGGTGATAACCAGGACCATCTCCGGAGTCCACTGGTTTACGGACATAGTAGGCGCAATCCTGCTTTCGGCGGCGCTGCTTTCGGCTTACCGCACGGCCTTAACGATAGCGGACGAAAAAGACAGAAATGAAAGGCTCGGACAGGGACAATAGTTCCCCGGTCTCCCCGGAACCAAACGGCGGAGAGGCTAAGGGATCCGGACGCATCTGGAACAAAGCGTTCATTGCTATATTCATGGTGGCACTTTTCCAGACCATGGGTCAGTTTGTCGCGCACACGCTGGTCCCTAAATACGCGGATTCCCTGGGAGCCACGGCAAGCCTGATAGGCCTCATCTCGGGCCTTTACGCGGGCACGGCCCTGGCGTTCCGTCCGATCACCAGCCCTACATACGACATGTTCAACAAGAAGGACATCCTTACGATAGCGCTGTCTGTTACGACGCTGTCGTTCGTGGTGTTCTTTTTATCTAACAACATTACCTGGATAATGATAGGCAGGGCTCTGCAGGGCCTTGGGATAGGCGTTGCCGGACCCATGGGTCTGAGCATAGTTGCGAGCGCTCTGCCGAGGGAATCTTACAGTAAGGGGGTATCCCTCTATACCGTTACGCAGGCCTTCGGGCAGGCGATAGGCCCCAGCATAGGACTGGAGCTTTCGCAGAAGATCGGCTACCAGAAGACCTTCCTCTGCAGCGCGGCTCTGATGTTCGTAGCGGTCATCCTTACCAGGTTCTGCGCCGACACTCCGGTCTCCGGGGACAAGCAGTACAGGGTAGGGTTCAAGAACGTTTTCAGCAAGGACGCCATTCCCGGCGCCCTGGTAATGCTGTTCGCCTGTATGCCGTACGCGTCCATAAGCGCAATGATGACGATATACGGCGGCCATCTTGGCATAGACAAGATAGGTCTGTACTTTACGTTCTATGCCATAGGACTGCTGGTATTCAAGCCTCTGCTGGGCGGATTCGCGGACAAGTATGGCTTTGCTAAGGTGATGGTAGGAGCCATGGTGGTATACGCTGCGGCGTTCATAATATTCGGCTTTGCACGCACTCTTCCTCCGCTGCTTATAGGCGCGCTGGTAGCTGCCGCTGGATACGGGGTGCTGCATCCCACGCTGCAGGCTCTGTGCATGAGGACCGCTCTTCCGGAGCAGACAGGCGTGGCTGCAAATACGCTGTACTTCTTCCAGGACATAGGGCTGTTCGTCGGGCCCTACCTTTCCGGCATGGCAATAGACATGTTCAAGGCCGCGGGCGACGGACCTGCCGACGCGTACGCAAAGTCGTTCATGCTGATGGTGGTGCCGCTGGCTATCTCCGCGGTTCTGACGATACTTCTGCGGAACGTAATAAAGCGGAACATTAAAAGGTAGCACGGTTTAAGGCACAGGGGTCAAGGCTCTGTGTCTTTTTATTTGTTCAATAGTAAGTTTGAAGAATAAAGCGCTGCGAGCGCTGTGATCAGGGACACGCTCCCGCTTGGTTGGGAGCCAACCAGCGGTACTAAGCTCCGTCTTCGCTCTGCAGCTCGCCGGTCGCTAAGGACCGGGATCCCAAACAGTCCCTTGATCACAGCCTGCGAAGCGCTTA
>JAFWVZ010000116.1 GCA_017523605.1 Bacillota bacterium
GGCTATGGAGTGTCTGTACTGGCAAAGAGCGCCTGTCAGGACGAGCTCCGCAAGGGAAAGCTCCTCGCGCTCCCCATCGAGGGCCTGGACATGTCGAGGGAACTGAGGATAATCTACTCCAAGGACTTTATCTATAAGGACTTCCTTAAGAGCATAGAGAGGTTCTATCACGAGACCAAATGATCAGCGCTCGTATACGCTCCTGAAGGCATTGAAGGCCTTCTGCATGCCCACCCTCAGCGGTGAGTATTCCGTACCGAGGTCCCTGCAGATCTTATCGCCGATATATCTCTCGCTCTCCTGTGCCGTAAGCGGGAAGGGGAGCGGGATGTTTTTTTTCAGGACTTCTTCCACTGTAACGCCGTATGTCTCAAACGGCCTGTCGGAGACCTCCCGCAGGATCTCGATGAAGGTCTTGTACGTTACCACCTCAGGGGCGGAGAGGTTGTAGGCCTGCCCGGCGGAGATGTCCAGCCTTTCGATGCAGGCGCAGATGGCCCTGGCGATGTCCGTTACGAACACGCAGTTCCACTCGGAGTCCGAGTCCGTCGGGACGGGTATAGGCTGTCCTTTTATTATCTTTTCTATGAACCAGCTCTCCCGCGGAGCGTAGTTGAAGGGCCCGTATATGAAGGCAGGGCGGATAACGGTAAGGCCGATGCCGCGCTCTTCGCATGCCTCGGCGGCTTCTTTTTCAAGGTTGCGCTTCTTCCACATGTAGTCTGCCGCCATGCAGCTTCCCATGTGGTCCTGAAGGGGCGTGCTCTCGTCCTTGGGAGCGCGTATCTCTCGTGAGTAAACGTCGGCGGTGCTTAGAAGGATGTACTGTGAAGCCTTCATGTTAAGGGACTTGAGCAGCAAGGCGCAGTCTCCCGGCTCGTAGGCGCAGAAATCCACGACGGCGTCGTACTCCCCGAAGGGTATGGCCGAAAGCCCGGCGGCATCGTGCCTGTCGCAGCGGTGCTCCTTAACGTCTCCGAGGAAGTCCATGGAATAGCGCCCGCGGTTGATGAAACTGAGCGAATACCCGTTTTGTGAGGCTATCATCGCAAAGACTCTGCCCGCGAAATACGTGCCCCCGATGATCAGTATCTTCTTCATCTCTTACTCCTTTCAGAACAGTGATATCATACCATAAAATGACAAAATCATAACTAACCTTTTTTGTCTTTTCGGAATGACAAAAGGCATCCCTGCTGATATAATATATGACGATTTAGAAGATACCGATCTGTTTTTGGAGGAGAAAAGATGAAGTATACCGTAGAAATGGTCTCCAGCGAAGAGATATTCGAGCCGGCACCCAAGCCCGAAAAGAAAAAGGCCGTCCGTCTCGACCCTAACGCAGGAAAGTCCAAGCAGGAGGCTCTAGTAGAGCGCAAGGAGCTCATCGAGAAAGGCGGCGGCCAGAGGCTCATTGACAAGCAGCATCAGTCCGGAAAGATGACTGCGAGAGAGCGTCTGGAGAAGCTCTTCGACCCGGGCACCTTCGAAGAGACCGGCATGTTCGTGCGCCATCGCTGCACAAACTTCGGGATGGAAGACAAGTACACCCCGGGCGAGGGCGTTGTCACAGGCTACGGCCAGATAGACGGCCGCACGGTCTACGCCGCTGCTCAGGACTTTACGGTAATGGGCGGATCTCTGGGCGAGATGCACGCCGCCAAGATAGCGATGGCTCAGGAAGCCGCGCTTAAGGTGGGCGCTCCCATGATCTGCATCAACGACTCCGGCGGAGCCCGTATCCAGGAGGGCGTAGACGCCCTGGCAGGCTACGGCCGCATATTCTTCAACAATACCAAGGCTTCCGGCGTCATCCCGCAGATAAGCGTAATAATGGGACCGTGCGCAGGCGGCGCGGTATATTCCCCGGCACTTACGGACTTCATCTTCATGGTGGAGAAGACCAGCCAGATGTTCATAACCGGACCTAACGTAATCAAGTCCGTTACGGGCGAGATCGTTACCTCCGAAAAGCTCGGCGGAGCCAACACCCACAACAGCGTATCCGGCGTCGCTCACTTCGCCTGCAAGAGCGAGGACGACTGCATAAAGCAGATCAAGGAGCTCCTGTCCTACCTGCCGCAGAGCAACAGGGCAGAGGTCCCCGTTAAGGAGACCAAGGACTCCGCGGACAGAGTCGACGAAAAGCTCAACGACATAATCCCGGACAACCCGAACAAGTCCTACGAGATGTACGACATCATCCGCAGCCTCGCTGACGACGGCGAGATCATGGACGTTCAGGCTCTGTACGCCAAGAACATAATCACATGCTTCATCCGCCTGGACGGAAAGACCGTAGGCGTAATAGCAAGCCAGCCCAAGGTAATGGCAGGCTGCCTGGACATCAACGCGTCCGATAAGGCATCCAGATTCATCCGTACCTGTGACTGCTTCAACATTCCGCTCCTTACCATAGAGGACGTTCCGGGATTCCTGCCCGGAACCAACCAGGAGTACGGCGGCATAATCCGCCATGGCGCAAAGATGCTGTTCTCGTATTCCGAGGCTACTGTTCCTAAGGTAACTGTAATAACCAGAAAGGCTTACGGCGGAGCCTACATAGGAATGTGCTCCAAGCACCTGGGCGCGGACACCGTGTTCGCGTGGCCCAAGGCTGAGATCGCAGTAATGGGTGCTTCCGGCGCTGCAAACATCATCTTCGCCAAGGACATAAAGGCAGCCGAGGATCCCGAGGCCGAGAGAGCCAACAAGATCGCCGAGTACGAAGGCACCATGATGAATCCGTACGTAGCCGCTTCCCGCGGATACGTGGACGACGTAATAGTTCCGGCCGACACCAGAAAGAAGCTGATCAAGGCCTTCAAGGCCCTGGAAGGCAAGCAGCAGGATGCTCCGTTCAAGAAGCACGGAAACATTCCGCTGTAAGGCAGGTCCGCCCGAGGCTGAACAGGCTTAAGGCATAAATAATTAAACAATAAAGCTGCTCCGGTCTACGGGGCAGCTTTTGATTTGCTTATATATGGACTATGGATGTTCTGATTAATTTGAGGGGTTATTCCGCGTACACTCTGGGAACGCGTTTGCTTATGCCGGTGACCACTTCATCTACGTTAAGGTCCAGCATGTTTGCCATATCCAGGATGCCGAAATGCTCGCCGAGAAGTTCCACGCGGTCGCCGGGCTTGATCCCGGGAACGTCAGAGGCGTCCACCATGAACTGGTCCATGCACACGCGGCCTATTATGGGAGCCTTGCATCCGTTTATGTATACGCATCCTTTGTTAGAAAGATGGCGTCTGTAGCCGTCCGCAAAGCCCACCGGGATCGTTGCGATCACGGTATCCTTGTCCGTGGTAAATGTGGCGCCGTAGCCCACGGATGTTCCTGCCGGCACGGTCTTTACATGCGCGACGTAGGTCTCCCAGGTTACGACTTCCTTAAATTCCATGCTGTGCCAAAGATCATCGTCCACGGGATCGAGACCGTAGAGTATGTCTCCGGGCCGTACGGCGTCCAGATGGGTCTTCTGATGGAGCAGGGTGGCGGGGCTGTTTGCAGTATGCAGCAGGGGGATCTCCACACCGCGCTGCCTTATCTGCCTCGCGGTGTCCAGGAACAGATCAAGCTGCCTGTCCATGGATGGGCTGGGATCCTCGTCCGCGCAGGCAAAATGGGTGAACATGCCGTGTATCTTAAGGCTGGGCAGGGCGGCTATCGCGCAAGCGGCTTCTACTGCTTCTTTTCCTGCGGCAAAGCCGATGCGGCTCATGCCTGTATCCACTTTAATGCTTATCCAAAGCGTTTCTCCGCGTTCAGCAGCCATGCGGCTGAGCGCTTTTGCAGCGTCCTGACTGAATACCGTAGGTATGAGCCTGTATTCGAACAATTCCGCGTACTGCCACGGGCAGGTATCGCCTAGAATTATTATGTCCTCGTCCTTTGCGCCTGCTGCGCGCAGATCGCGGCCTTATTCCCAGATCGCAACGGCGTATTTTTTTATGCCGAAGTCCCGGAACACAGGGTAGACCCCGGCTATTCCGCAGCCGTAGGCGTCGCCTTTGAGCACGGCTATGATCTCCGAGCCTTCGGCAACGTATTTATCCTTTGTAAGCTTTAGATTGTGACGCAGCCTGTCCAGGTGGACTATCGCTGCGGTACGCATCTTAATGTCCAAGGTTATTACTCCCTTACCGGCTGATCGCAGTACGCGCAGCGGACCACGCCGTGTTTGTCCGTGTAGAATTCCTTGCGAAGACCTCTTTCGTGGGTGCATACGCATTTGCTGTTGGTGCACGCCAGGGAATCGTCCGTGAAGAGTTTTTCTCCCTCCGGGGAAATGTCCGTGTTGTCCGGGTGATCCTTTCCGGCAAGAAGCTTAAGTATCAGGGCCTCGCGCATGATCTTGCCGTTGAACGCCTGCGTAAAGTACACGGCGCGCGGGTCGCTGTCGAAGTCCGTGCTTATCTCGTCCACACGGGGCAGGGGATGAAGCACTATGCAGTCCTTGGAGGCCGCCTTCATCCTTGCAGCGTCCAGAATGTAGCTTCCGGCAAGCCTGTCGTACTCTGCGGGGTCGTCGAAGCGCTCGCGCTGTATGCGGGTCATGTAGAGCATGTCTATCTCCGGAAGAGCCTCGTCCAGGCTGTTGGTCTGAACGAATGGAATGCCGGCTTCCTGAAGTTTTTCGGTGTAGTATGCGGGAACCGTAAGTTCCTTAGGCGATATCAGCACGAAGCTGTTGCCCTCGTAGCGCGACATTGCGTCTATAAGCGAGTGAACGGTCCTGCCGTACAGGAGGTCTCCGCATATTCCTATCCTAAGACCGCCCAGGCTGCCTTTTTCTCTGTAGATAGTCAGTATGTCCGCAAGCGTCTGCGTGGGGTGATAGTGGCCGCCGTCGCCCGCGTTTATGATCGGTATGGCGGAACTGTTGGCCATGGCGCGCGCGGATCCTGCCAGCGGGTGCCTTACGGCTATTACGTCCGCGTAGCAGCTTACAGTCCTTGCAGTGTCCGCAAGTGTCTCGCCCTTTGTGACTGACGATCCTCCGGGCCCGGTGACGCTTATCACTCTGCCTCCCAGTTCCAGCATGGCCGCCTCGAACGACAGCCTGGTCCTTGTGGACGGCTCGAAGAACAGCGTCGCCAGCTTTCTGCCTTCGCAGCTGTGCGAGTAGGCAAAGGGGGAGGATATGATGTACAGAGCCTTGTCTATAAGCTCCTGCAGATCTTCTTTGGAATAATCGGTGATGTTAAGGAGATGCTTCATTTCTTTATCCAGCTTTCATCCGATGGGTCGTTGCGGAATGCGATCAGCCTTGCTATGTCCGACTCCGCTATGTATCCTTCTTCCGCGGCTTCGCGGGCTATCTCGTCGAAGTTCGTGAGCGACACGTTCTTAACGCCTGCGGAAGCAAGCCTGTCCAGGCCCTTCTTCATGCCGTAGGTGAATATGGAGACCACGCCAAGCACGTCCGCGCCTGCGCCGCGCAGGACCTGCACGACTTCCAGTACGCTTCCCGCGGTGGATATAAGGTCCTCCACGACTACGACCTTCTGACCGGGCTCCAGGCGTCCTTCTATCTGGTTCTGCCTGCCGTGGTCCTTGGCGCCGGAACGAACGTATCCCATGGGCAGCCCCATTATGTGGCCGCAGATCGCCGCGTGGGCTATTCCCGCTGTGGACGTTCCCATAAGCACTTCCGCTTCCGGGTAGTTCTCTTTTATAAGCGTTACAAGACCGTTCTCCACGTCCGTGCGCACCGCAGGCGCGGTAAGCGTGAGCCTGTTGTCGCAGTACACCGGGCTCTTTATGCCGCTGGCCCAGGTGAACGGCTCGTCCGGGCGGAAGAACACCGCCTTTATGCTGAGAAGGTCTTTTGCTATAAGCTTGCTGAGTTCCATGTTTTGCTCCTTTATGGTTGGTTTACGGGGAGAGACAAAAACTTCCCGGAAACATAATAAACAGTAATATCAATAAGATCAGTAAAATCGGCGATTTGAGCGGCTTTCACCGCTCAGTCGATAAATTCATCGACGCACCTGTTATAAGCCGCCACAGGGTCGTCTGAGCGCGTTATGGGGCGTCCCACGACTATGTAGTCGGAACCGATCAGCCTTGCAGACTTCGGGGACATGATCCTCTTCTGGTCGCCGGCGTAATCGTCCTCGAAACGTATGCCCGGAGTTACCGTAAGGAAGTCCTGGCCGCAGGCAACGTGGACGGCGGCTGCCTCCATGGGCGAGCACACCACGCCATCCAGACCCGCTGCCTTTGCGGTCTTTGCGTAATGCATCACGACGGTCTTCATTGGCTTATCTATAAGCAGGTCGCGTTCCATTGCTTCCTGGTCCGTGGACGTAAGCTGTGTGACTGCTATCAGCAGGGGCCTGGTGCCGTCCGGCCTTGTAAGACCCTCCAGCGCAGCCTGCATCATGGCGGTGGTGCCGGCGGCGTGGACGTTTACTATGTCCACATCCAGACCTGAGAGCACTGCCATGGCGCTCTTTACTGTATTGGGAATGTCGTGTAGCTTAAGGTCCAGGAATATCTTGTGGCCTCTGGCCTTTATGTCCCTTACGATCTGCGGTCCTTCCGCGTAGAAGAGCTCCATGCCTATCTTGACGAAAGGCTTGCGTCCGCGGAACTTGTCCAGAAACTCCAGCGTGGATTCCTTAGTCGGAAAATCGCAGGCTACGATAACGTCTTTACCCATGGTCGTTCATGCTTCCTTTCAGTGTTTTATATGTTTCAGCACGCTGTGCCGATGATCTCTCTTAAGTTGCTTATTCCGAGTTTTTCCATCTCGGAGGGCAGTGCCTCTATTATCTTTTTGCAGGCGAAGGGGTCGGTAAGGTTCGCCGCTCCCACTTCCACGGCGCTGGCTCCGGCCAGCATCATTTCAAGCACGTCGCGGGCAGTGCTTACGCCTCCCATGCCTACTACCGGTATAACTACGGCTCTTGCGACCTGCCATACCATCCTCAGGGCGACAGGGAAGACCGCGGGTCCGGAAAGCCCTCCGGTGTTGTTTGCCAGCAGGGGACGGCGGGTCTTAAGATCTATGCGCATGCCCAGAAGCGTGTTAATAAGGCTTATTCCGTCCGCTCCGGCGTCCTGGCAGGCCTTGGCTACGGATACTATGTCCGTAACGTTGGGCGTCAGTTTCATTATAACAGGCTTGGCCGTAACTTTCTTCACCGCAGCCGTAACTTCCGCGGCTGACTTCGGATCCGTTCCGAAGCTCATGCCGCCGCCGTGCACGTTGGGACAGCTGATGTTTACTTCCAGCCAGCCGACCTGAGGCTCCTTGTCCAGTTTTTCGCAGGTATAGACGTAGTCTTCCACGGAAAAACCGCTGACGTTTGCCATTACAGGCTTATGAAAGAATTTTGACATTGCAGGAAGCTCTTCGGATATGACCTTGTCCACGCCCGGATTCTGAAGCCCTACGGCGTTCAGCATTCCCGATGACGTCTCCGCAATGCGGGGCGTAGGATTGCCGAAGCGAGGATCCTTTGTGGTCCCCTTAAAGGAGAAGGTCCCCAGAATGTTTATGTCGTAAAGATCCGCAAACTCGCGTCCGTAGCCGAAAGTGCCGGAAGCGGGTATTACGGGGTTGTCCAGTTCTATTCCGCAGAGCGTAGTCCGAAGGTCTACCATGGCAGTTCCTCCTTGTTGAATACCGGTCCGTCCTTGCAGACGCGCTTGTAACCGTCATTTGTCTTTATGCTGCAACCCATGCAGGCGCCGAATCCGCAGCCCATGCGTTCCTCAAGCGACAGCTGTCCCGGCAGCGGGAGAGCGTGTACTGCCTTAAGCATAGGGCTTGGTCCGCAGGAATAATATTGCGAGAAACCTTCATTTACAGCACTGGTTACATAACCTTTTATTCCGTAACTGCCGTCTGCGGTCGCCACGGTAACTTCGCATCCCAGCGCGCGGAACTTTTCCACGTAGAACATCTCGTCCGCTTTGTTGAATCCCAGTACAACGGCCGGAATTATGCCCGTTTTGATCAGTTCCTTTGCCAACCAGTAGAGCGGGGGTATGCCTATGCCGCCTCCGATCAGCACCGGACGGTCCCCGGCGCGGGTAAGATCAAAGCCGTTGCCCAGGCCCGTAAGCACGTCCAGCTCTGTTCCCGGCTGCATCATCGTCATGTCCGCCGTGCCTTCGCCCAGAACTTTGTAGATGAGGGTAAGACGGTCCGGACCGCAGTCGCATACGGAGATCGGCCTTCGCAGATATCGCCCCGGCAGCTGTATGTTCACGAACTGCCCCGGCGCGGTCACTGCGGAAACATCGCCCCGCAGCACCATCTCGTACGCGTTCGCCGCCAGTTCATTATTCTGTTCGATCGTAAGTATTACTTGTTTCATTTGTTTCTTTGATCTTTGTATATAAGCCCATATTTATTGATTATAAAGTATGGTTTATTGATTATACTGTGTAGCTCGCTTCTGCATTTTGATTCCGGTCCGCAGGTTTCAGGACCCTTACTGACAGGATCTCCTTGAACCCGATCTGTAGGTTTCAGGTCCCTTACTGACAGAATCTCCTTGAACCTGATCAAATGTCAGTTTTTCCGGTGCGCTGCTGAAAAAACGCTTTATAAACGGGACCATTTTCAGGTAATGCTGACAATACAGACTTAATCTCGTTTTTTTGTCAGTAAAATTTGGGTAATCAACTGACAAAACCGTAAGTATTGAGATTTTATGTCAGCAGATGCCTTATAAAACAGCGTTTCGCATCATTAATGCTGCTTTTTCAGACTGTTTTACTGACAAGGCAGATCCGTCTGATCGGAATCTGTCAGTACGTCCCGGAAGGCTACGCGTAAAGCCGGGCAACTAGCCGGGAAGACACATGCAGCCCGCATCCGGTAAAGCTTATTCCGCGAGGCCGTCAGGTACGAGGCTATGCGTCTATCGTCGATATCGTCAGCGTGGTCTCTTCCAGCACGTCCAGCAGTACGCGCACCGTATCCAGCGAGGTGAATATCGTTGCGTTGTTCTCCGTGGCGGCCTGGCGTATCTTGTGGCCGTCGGACTCGGCGCGGGTTGCGCCTACTTCGCTGGTGTTTATTATGTACGCTATGTGTCCCTGACGTATTGATTCGGGGATCTCGTCGCTGCCGTCGCTTATCTTCCTGAGGACTCTGGTGCGTATGCCGTTCTCTTTAAGGAACCTTGCGGTACCGGAAGTGGCCTCTATGTTGAATCCCAGATTGTAGAATCTGCGGATCAGCGGCAGGGCCTCGTCGCGGTCCTTCTTTGCCACTGTAACGAAAACGGTACCGTAGTTCTTAAGCTTAAGTCCCGCAGCCTGCAGCGCCTTGTAAAGAGCGCGGTTCAGCTTGTCGTCATAGCCTATGGCTTCGCCTGTGGACTTCATCTCCGGCGAAAGGTAGGCGTCCAGACCCTTTATCTTGTTGAAGGAGAACACGGGGACCTTTACGTAGTAGCGCTTCTTCTCCGGCGGATACAGGTCGAATATTCCCTGTTCCTTAAGGCTCTTGCCTAGGATGACTTCCGTAGCTATGTCCGCCAGGCTGTATCCCGTTGCCTTGGAGAGGAAGGGGACAGTTCTGGATGATCTGGGGTTGACCTCGATTATGTGCACATTGTCGTTCCTGTCCACGATGAACTGTATGTTGTACAGACCTACTATGCCGATGGCCGGTCCCAGCTTCTTGGCGTATCCGAGTATGGTTCCTTTTACCTTGTCCGAGATGGAGAAGGAGGGGTAGACGCTTATGGAGTCTCCGGAGTGCACGCCGGTGCGTTCCACCAGTTCCATTATGCCGGGCACGAACACGTCGCGTCCGTCGCAGACCGCGTCGACTTCCACTTCCTTGCCGAAGATGTACTTGTCTACAAGTACGGGTCTGTCTTTGTCTATCTCTACGGCGTTCTTAAGATAGCGGCGCAGCTGCTGTTCGTCGGAGACTATCTGCATGGCGCGTCCGCCCAGAACGA
>JAFWVZ010000117.1 GCA_017523605.1 Bacillota bacterium
GCGGCCTACGGCCCCATACTCCTTGGTCTTAACGCCCCGATCAACGACCTCTCCCGCGGCTGCGACGCAGAAGAAGTCTACAAGATGGCGATAATCACCGCAGCGCTGTAAGAGCAGATCGGACTGTTCAGTATTGCAGCCCGCAGACTTTCAGGGACGACGCAGATCAGACAACTCAGCATTGCTGCCCGCAGACTTTCAGGGACGACGCAGATCAGATGATCGAATAGTGAGAAAAGCAAACAGCCGGAGATCATCCGGCTGTTTTATTCTGATTCCAATCAATTTTGCTCAAATTGCACGTACCGTTTTCGCACAAGACGGTTTCCTCGACACCCCTTTCACAAACCGAACTGTGATCCATCCCATCTGAAGAATCAATTGCCTGGTATGGGGTAACCTGGAGTTATCTTATTACCCCATTTATTATTCCTTTACACTAATATGGGGTATTATTATTCAAGCAGATACCCCATATCTTAACTATTCATAAGTCTATGGGGTAAAAAACGTGTCTGGTACTACCCCATATCTCAACTATTCATTAATCCATGGGGTAATAGACTTGTCTGGTACTACCCCATATCTGATTATTCACAGCTAATATGGGATGACACACCTTTCCGGTCCCCTCTTCATCCTTTTCGGCTGCGGATCTACTTGCATATCCCGTCGTGGATCTGCTTGCACGTCGGGCGACGAATCTCTGTGCCGTTTTTCACCACCCGAAATGGTATCATTTCAGACAAGGAGAGGTGTTGCCATGACTAGTATCCTGGACCAGGTCAATGCATATTACATCAAGACCCAAGAACGAATAGACTTCCTGGGTAAAGAGATGCAGGATGCACCATGCGGATCGCTGAGGATCCGGACCCGCAGTGGTAATAAGGCATATTATGTACGATCCTACGAGCAGGGAAAGCTATCCGAACGCTATATTCCGCCGACTGACAAAAACACCATTACGGCTCTGGCAAGAAAACGATATGCCCGTTATGTGCTGCCGTATTTGAAACAGAATCTGCGTGCTGCACATCAGTTCATTAAGATGTACAGCGGTCAGGAAGAAGATCTACTGGCAGTAAAAACGCCGGCCGACATACTCGGAGCATCGGGCGGGATCTATGTAACTGCAGAAGAACTGCGGCACAAATGGCTGTCCCAGTCATGGACGGAATCCCCGGACTTCGAAGGGCGCCCTCAATTCAGGACGCTGCGCGGAGATTATGTCCGATCAAAAACCGAGGCATTCATTGCAGATGCGCTCTACAGACATGATCAGCCGTATCTTTACGAGAAACCACTGTTTCTGGCCGCACTAAGGTTCCCCCTGTTTCCGGACTTTACGATCCTAAACGTGTTTTCAGGCAAGGAGCTTTACTGGGAGCATTTCGGTATAATGGACGACCCTGTCTACGCAGAAAAAGCTTGCAGGAAGATCTCTTATTACCTGAAGTCCGGGATCATTCCGGGAGACAGCCTGATATGCACGTTTGAGACTACACATACGCCGCTCGGTTCCGCAGAAATAGAAACGTTACTCAAAACCGTGATCGGCAATAAAGTTCCGTGATGATCACAGAATCAAGCTGCAAAAAACAAGGCCCCGCTTTTGCGGGACCATATATTCAGGCTTAATATTCCGCCATCCAGTGCATAGCCCTCAGCCGATGGTCTGAGCGGCTATTTCTTAAATACTCCGGGCTGGCCTTCGAAACCGCTGTGAAGTATGGCCGGATCTATGGGCGCCTCGAGCGGATGAAGTATGTGCGGTATGGTGACCACCTTTTCCACCACAGTGTAATCGCTGTAGCCCATCCTTGCTATCGGACGGATCTTTTCCATGTCCAGTTTGCCGTCCGCGTCTATGAACTCGTCCTTTATGTGGATGCCCACGACTCTGCCGACGATGAAGTCTACCGCTCCTATCTTGCTGTTACCGCCCGGCAGCCTCAGCGTGCAGTAGTACTTGCACTCGAACTGTATCGGAGACTCTGCCACACGGAAAGGCTTTACGAGTCTGGACTCAGCCTTGGTAAGGCCGGCAACTTCGAACTCATCCACCTCCGGCGGGAATTTGCAGCAGGTGATGTTCATCTTTTCCGCAAGTTCTTCCGTTACGATGTTGTACACGAACTCGCCCTGCTGCTCAATGTTGTTGGTGGTATCCTTGCGCATGCCGCTGTAGTTCTGGTTAATGGCGCAGCCCACGTACGGCGGCTCGAACGACAGGTTGGTAAACTGGCTGTAAGGCGCCAGATTGGGAATTCCGTCAGGGCTTATAGTGGACAGCCAGCCTATCGCTCTGGGCACTACGCAGGATTTGAACGGGGAGCCTCTTTTAAGGCCGTGATCGTTTTTGTCGGGCTCGTAGAACATGATCCGCCTCCTATTCTGCCACAAGGTTTCTTTATTACTATTCCGCCATCAGGTGCATGGCTCTAAGCTGCGGGTCCTTTATGCGGCGCTGAATGTCTTCGCCGTGCTGCAGAAGGAAGTCCGAACCGGAGGTCGAGAGGCCTTCGGCCTTGAGTTCGTCTATTATCATGGAGCTTATCTCTTCTATTACGTCCACCTTAACGTGGAACGGCGTCTCCTGAGCGCCGGACGCGCCGTTGCCGCCCGCGATCAGCTCCACCTTGGGAGCAAGCTTTGCGCCAAGGATCGGAAGGTCCTTCATCGCCCGGTGGGTCCACTTGTAGTACGGACGGTACTGCTTGTTGAGCAGGAAGACTATGGCCTGAACATGGCTCACGAACTCGGCGGAAGCCAGGAACGCGGCCACCATCTCGCCCCTGTGGGCGCAGCGCGCGTAGTTGTACTGTCCGGACTGAGCCGCGAAAGCGCAGTGCATCGAAAGCTTCTTCTTGCGAAGATCCTCCGGATAGAACTCCTTAAGACCGCGGCGGATCTCCGTAAACAGGCCTTCGTTATTAACGAAAAGCTCTCCGTTGGTGACCACGGCAAGACCGGTCTCCGGTATGCAGCGCCACTCGAATATGCTCTGCGGTATCCTGTCCAGGCCGGTGTAGCGGGCGTAGAAACTGCCGGTCTCGATCACGCCTACGCGCCCTCCGGTCTGTTCGTTCAGTACCAACCTCTTGAATCCCATGAATTCCTCCGGCAGCGACCTGTATACGGCAGCCGCCTTTGCGCCGAAGTTCTCCGCGTCCGCGGTGGAGAGCCATACGCAGAAACCCGGGCCCCAGTCGTGATCGCGGGA
>JAFWVZ010000118.1 GCA_017523605.1 Bacillota bacterium
TCTTAAAGCAGTTCGGGTCGTCGCGAAGTATGTAGTTTCCGCAGTGCCCCAGGATGACGGCGCGCTGCTCCGTCTTCGCGATGTTTCTGAGCACCCTTACCTGCGCCGCGTAGAGCTCGTCCAGCGGATCCAGCGTCTGCTGTATCATGTAGGCGTAGGTGGAATAGTCGTAGAGGGCGCTGTGCCTCATAAGCTTTTCGTGCTCCCTTACGAAGCGCTCCGGCAGACCGGACTCCGCGATCTCCATGTCAACCAGCTGGTCGTTGGAATATACCTTGGCGCCAAGCTTTTCCGCCAAGTCGTAAGCCAGGATGTCGCCGCTGGAACCGAACTCCCAGTCCACGGTAATTATAAGCTTGCCGGGATCGAAGGCCGCGGCCTCCGCCTGAGCCATTGCAGCCGCACGCTTGGTCTGAGTTCCGCAGAAGTCCATGAGGGGCTTCTGGATGACTCCCATGATAGGCTTCATTACCGGTCCAAGCGTAAGCGCGCAGATTATGGTACCCTCGCGAACGCCTACAAGGCCGTGGAAAAATATCAGCGACAGAACTACCGCAACGGCTACTATCGCAATGTCGAAGATCAGCAGGCACCTGGGAACGGGCCAGCCGGTCTTCTGCGACATGGCAGCCGTTACGCCCTCGGCCGGAGCCGGGGAGATCTGCGGCGTAACATACACCGCGATGCCCAGCGACATTATCGGAATGCTTACGATAAGATAAACCAGGCGCATTACGTATGTTTCCGGAGCCGGGATGAACGACAGAATGCCCTGACCCAGCGACAGGAAGTATCCGAATATGAAGGATACCGCTATCTCCAGAAGCATGCGGAGCTTAAAGTCTTTGCGGAGTATTATCAGCTGAACAAGGATATATACACAGTATATGGCCGTGGTTATGGTGCCAAGGCCTATGGATGTATTGCCCTTGCTCAGAAGGATCTGATATATGACGTTGGGAATACCGGTCGTGGGACTTGCGCCCAGAGCGGACTTAACTGCGATCACGACGCCCAGCGCCAGGATCAACTGACCTGCGCAGAACACGATCAGCCTCTTGATGATGTTTACCGGTGATATCTTTTCCTTCACGTTGATTGCTCCTATATTTACGCGCCTTTGAGCGCGTTATTTTCTTGTTTGTCTTTCCGGTTTTCTACTCGGATCTGAGCGCGGCTACAGGATCCTTCCTTGCCGCCTTGCCGGACGGTATCAGCCCGCCTATGACAGTAAGCACCACGCTTATTATGATAAGAGCTATGCCGCCGAACGCCGGAAGCGCCGCGCTTACGTTCGGGTTATCCGTAAGCGAATGGATGAGCGCGTTTCCGGGAATGAGTATCAGCAGCGCCACGGCAACGCCCAGGACGCCCGCCAGAAGCCCCACTATGAAGGTCTCCGCGTTGAACACCTGCGCTATGTTGCGCTTGGACGCGCCTATGGCCCTAAGTATGCCTATCTCCTTGGTACGCTCCAGTACGGATATGTAGGTTATTATGCCTATCATTATGGAAGACACTATCAGCGATATGGCAACGAACGCCACAAGCACGTAGCTGATGGTGTTTACTATCGTGGTCACGGAGGACATGAGCGTTGCCACGTAGTCCGTGTAGGTTATGACCTTGTCATCCTGGCCGGCTTCTCTTACCTCCGCGTTGTAGGTATCGATCAGCGCGGAAAGTCTTCCCTTGCTCTCGAAGTCCTTGGGATAGATGAGTATGGAGGACGGTGTGTCCTCGGATGCGTTGTTGAGCTTGCGGAGATTGCCGTCGTAGCTCTCTCTGCGGTCCTGGGCCATGGACATCATGAGGTCGCTCAGCTCTTCCGGGCTCATGTTGAACTTTATTGCCTTGGCAAAAGCGTCCGTATCCACCCAGAAAGCGTTGCGTATGCTTCCGGCCATCTGACTCATGGCGTCCGTCATCTTAGCCTGGATCTGGTCCGAAAGCTGGTCCGCCACGGATGCCATGATCTTGCTCATCTGCGGCTGCAGCACTGCCTGCACATCGTCGGACACAAGGCTCATGGAGGCGGCTATCTGCGAGCGTATCTCCTCCTGTGTCAGACCCTCTGTATTGCCGGAGACTATCCTAAGCCCTACCTCGGAACTCATGAAGTCCTGCACCACCGGCGTCATGTCTATTTCCGCCAAGCCGGACAGATCTATCTGAGACGGATCTATGGTCACCTGCGAATAGTCCAGATCCGTAAGACCGGAAAGGTCCACGTTTATGGCGTTGGTGTTTATTCCGAAGGCCTTGCTCATGGCGGCCTCGTCTATGGTAAAGAGGTTGGACATGTCGAAGTCCGATCTGTCCTCCTCGCCGAATTCCTTGCCTGTAAATACGTTTATGCTGCTGTTGGCCTTCTGGGCCTTTACTATGTCGCTGTTCGCGGCCGTATCCATTACGTGCTCCACAAGGTCGTGATGGTAGCAGACCCCGAAGCTGAGCATGGACGCCCTTGCGCCTTCCGCGGGCTTTACTACGCCTACTATCGTAAGCGGCTCGCTGTTCTTAACAAGCTGCAGCATGTATTCCTGGTTCTGGCTGCGGTCCACGTAGACACCGTAAGTGGAATCGTACTCGTAGAGGCGGGAAATGTCCACGAGCTTGAACTCCAGACCCATGAAGTCCTCGTACTTGTACGTGTTTATGGGACCGGTGGGCAGCTCCACGCTCTCGCCGCGCATGTAGCGGTCTATCATGTCGTCCAGTTCGGACGCGTCCTTAAGGCCGAGCGCGTACAGCGTGGTATCGCTTACGGATCCGCTGCCGGGCAGCACCATCACCAGCTCGTTGTATTTTTCCGGCCAGCGGCCTGCCTTTACCTCGTACTGCGTTCTGTAGAGCTCATCCTTTTCCGGCAGGGCAAAGAAGCAGTCGCCGTTCATCATTATGTAGTTGGAGAAGCCCCCGTAGGAGACTCCCATCTGGCTCAGCGTCTGGTCCGGGTGTATCTGGCGGTAGCCTTTCTTTTCGTCCAGACGGTATATCTGCGGCGACACTGGGTAGCTGTACTCCACCGCCACGGCATCCGCCATAACCTGGGCGTCGTGCTCGTCCAGGTACTTTTTGAATGAAGCCAGGTCGTTGCTCTTAAGTCCGGAGAACATGTTGTTGGCTATGCGGCGCTCCTTGGCCTCCGGCTTTTCTTTCTCCGTGCCGTCATCCGTATCTTCCTTGGGGGCGGCGTTCCGCTGTTCTTCCATCTGCGCAAACACCCCGGAAAAGTCCACGCCGGAGGTCTCTATCATAAGAGGATACTCGGAGAGGGTCTCCTCTTCTATGTTCTTTATGTAAGCATCCACGCCGTTGGAGAGCGACAGGATGAGGGCTATCCCTATTATGCCTATGGATCCCGCGAACGCGGTAAGTATGGTGCGTCCGCGTTTTGTCCACAGATTGTTGAACGACAAAGCAAGCGCAGTAAAGAAGGACATGGACGCGCGTCCCATGTTCTTGTGCACAGGCTCGGACTCCGTCTCCGGATCGAACGGGTCGGAGTCGCTTATGATGCGGCCGTCCCTCAGTTGCACTATCCTTGTGGCGTATTCGTTCGCAAGCTCGGGGTTGTGAGTTACCATTACCACCAGCCTGTCCTTGGCGACTTCCTTAAGAAGCTCCATTATCTGGATGCTGGTGTGGGTGTCCAGAGCGCCGGTAGGCTCGTCGGCAAGCAAAATGTCCGGGTCGTTAACGAGGGCGCGGGCTATGGCTACGCGCTGCATCTGTCCGCCGGACATCTGGTTGGGCTTTTTATGGAGCTGGTCTCCCAGACCCACTTTTTCCA
>JAFWVZ010000119.1 GCA_017523605.1 Bacillota bacterium
GGCGCTGGTGCCTTATATGTCCGTACTCACCGTTAAGGTCCTGAGTTATAACGATCTGCGGCTTGAAGCGCCTTATCATCTCGGTCACGTACTCCGTGATCGCGAAGAACCCTTTCCATTCTCCGCTGTACAGCCTGTAACCTTCGTGCGCAGCGTCGAATCTACCGGTCTGAGGATACTGTTTAACTCCTAGCGCCCAGAGCCCGTTCATCCTTTCGTGTTCGCGTACTGTCGTTTTATTGAAATATCCCATAAGGTGGACAACTTCTATCTTAAGGTCCGTTTGTTCAGCAAGCGTAGCGATCGCTCCGCCGAGGAACAGAACGTCATCGTCCGGATGTGTTGCAAACACCAGAACGTCTGCCTTTTCCGGCTGAGGCTCCCAGACTTCAACGTCCGCAGGAAGAAGGCCGTCCTTCGGGAAGGCTTTTATAAGGAAGATCCTTGAAGCATTGGTCATGCAAAGCTCCGCCTCCGTAACGTCTTCCGGAAGTTCAACGTATTCGTGCTGGAATCCGTTTATGCCGCATCTGATCTCCGTGCCGTCCGCTTTAAGGGTCCATTCTCCGGGTATGTTTCCCCATTCGATGTATATGCGGGAAAAGCCGGCAGAAGAAGAGATCTTAATGGATCCCCCCGCTCCGCAGCTTTTAGAAGGAACAACAAGATCTACCGCAGACGATGTGTCCGCAGCAAATGCATTAGCCGTAAAAACTGACTGTATCATGGCGATTATCAATAGAATGACTGCTGCTTTCTTCAAGGAATTCTCCTTAGGGAAGCTGAAAATGGTTATCTCTTTTTATACAGAACAAGCTCCGGATCCGCGCCGCCGCACCCGTATGTGCAGACAAGGATGAAGTCCATGTTTGCCAGAACGCCGAAGCACCTGTCGCCGCCGAGCCCGGACTCCAGCTGGTTTCCCAGATATGTAGTCCCGTCGTTAAGGAACTTTACACGCATGCCGTTTGGAAGCGGATATTCAAGATTAACGTAACTACCGACCAGAGCGTTGAGCGATTCCAGTTTCGGCATGCCCTCAACGTGCAGATCGTTGATCTCGTCAATAAGCTGTTTCTTGAACTGATCGAACTGTCCGTCGTCGCTCAGCTCTTCGTACCTTTTCCAGTAGTCCAGCGTCGGCAGGATGTGTTTCATGTGTTCGCGTGCCTGATCCTCGGTAAAGCCCTGCTCTACCATGTGAGGAATGCAGACCCTTATAAGATCGTCCATGTCGCTGTAGGTGTATGTTCCGTCCGCGTAGCACCACTGGCAGTAGTCTTCGTTAAGGGAGCCGTCCTTGTTCTTTCCGATGATGGAATCATCCAGCGGCATTCCGCAGCACTGGCATATGAGCTGTCTCGGTGAGCCGAGCAAGGTGTTGATGGAAACGTTGAACAGACCGGACAGAAGTTTAAGGGTCTCGGTATTCGGGACAGTCTCCCCGTTCTCCCAGCGCGAAACGGCCTGTCTGGTAACGAAGACTTTTTCCGCAAGATCATCCTGAGAAAGACCGTTCTTAGTTCTTAATTCATATATTACGTCTTTAGTACACATATCATACCTCCTGCCGTAATTCTAAAACAGAAAGACGGCAGAATCACGCAACTGTCTGTTGCTGTCAGTAAGCCCCCCTGAGCCCCGGTAAAACTTACCGGTCAATGCCGGTCGGGCATCTTTAATAATTCATTTTACAACAATATTGTGAGATTCTCAATAAGACATAGACCCGCATGCAAGTTGATGATGCACATGCATGTATTTATGCTATAATGCAAAAATACAGTCAATAATGGCTGTTGATATAAGATCACCGGAAAGGTCTTCGGAACATGTTCGACAAGCTTACCTTCCTTTCGCAGTACAAGGGTCTGCGCAAGGAGATCTACGTACTCTTCTTCGGGCGCGTGGTAACGAATCTGGGCGCAATGGTCTGGCCTATGCTAACCATGATCATGAGCCAGAAGCTGGGAATGGACGCTAGCACCATAGCAGTAGTAATGGTGCTGGCGGGCATTGTAATGGTCCCGGCAAACGTTTTCGGAGGCAAGCTGGCCGACAGGTTCAACAAAAAGAAGATCATCGTATATTTCGACATCCTCTCGATAATCTGCTACATAACCTGCGGCCTTGTACCGCTGTCATATATTACCATAGGGCTGTTCTTCATTGCCGGCATCGGACAGAATCTGGAAGGACCGTCCTACAACGCTCTGCTTGCGGATCTGTCTACCACTGCCGACCGTGAAAAAGCATATTCTCTTATGTATCTTGGCGGAAACCTGGGACTGGTGCTTTCGCCCACGATAGCCGGCCTGCTCTTTAAGAACTACCTGTGGCTGTCCTTCATCATCAGCGGCGTTGCCATAGGCTGTTCCACTGTGCTTATAGCGCTCAAGATAAAGGACATTACACCGGAAAAGGATACGTCCGAGGAATCTGTATACCAGAAGTCCAGAAGCGACGTAAGCATATTTACCGTACTTAAGGAGAACAAGGTCGTAGTGCTGTTCTGCGTCGCGATAGCGCTCTATTACGCTGCTTACCACCAGTACGGATACCTTATGCCTCTTGACATGGGAAAAGTCCACGGGGAGAACGGCGCCGCGCTGTACGGAACGGTATCCAGCCTCAACTGCATTGTCGTCGTAATATTCACACCGATAATAACAAGAATATTCAAAAACATAATAAACACCAGGAAGATCCTTATAGGGCAGGCACTGGTGCTTGTAGGTTATGTTACTTTCCTGCTGTTCCTGGGGCGCATCGCGTTCTATTACATAGCGATGCTGCTGTTTACCTGGGGAGAGATCTTTACGACCATATCCGAGGGGCCGTACACATCCACGCGCATGCCGGCAAGCCACCGCGGACGGATAAACGGTTTTAATTCCGTGCTGAATTTCGTGCTGCAGAGCGCAAGCCAGCTTTCCGTAGGAGCACTTTACGACAATTACGGTTCCACAGCTGCATGGACGCTCGTGATCGGTATCGTAGTTGCAGCCATGGTGCTTACAGTAATTCTGATAAAACTGGACCGCAAGGCTTATCCTAAACTTTACTAAGCCTCTATCCCGTGGTATTCCCTTGCCATTACGCAGTCTTTTTCTATCTGCGCGGATAAGTCTTCCAGCGTTTCGAACTTAAGCTCCGGACGAAGCATCTTGATGAATTCCACCCTTACTTCCTGACCGTAAACGTTGTCCGAGAAGCTGAATATGTGTGTTTCGGCGTTCTTTGCGAATTTTCCGACGCTTGGTTTGTTGCCGACGTTCGTAACTGACTTGTACCACGAATTATTAACAAAAGTATTAGTTATGTAAACACCATTTGCGGGCAGCGCCATGTCATGGTTCAGCGCCAGATTGATCGTCGGAAAGCCCATCTTCCTTCCGAAATGCTCACCCGGGATCACTCTTCCGCTTATCGTATAGAGTCTTCCGGTAAGCCTACGGAAATCTTCTACGTCGCCTTCGGCAAGCCGCATACGTATAAGCGTGCTGGAAACGGTCTTTCCTTCCATTCCAAGCTCATCCAGTACGGTAACTCCGAATCCGTATTTGCGTCCCAGCGCCTGGAGAAGTGAAGGATCACCCTCTCCTCTGTACCCGAAATTATAGTTGAATCCGCAGAAAGCCTGCCTTACGCCAAACGAACCGCACAGAACGTTCTTTACAAAGTCCTCCGGACTGCATGTCCTGATGCTGTCGTTGAAAGGCACGGCAACCATAATGTCCACGCCAAGAGCTTCAACTGCCATGGCCTTTTCCTTTAAGGTCATGATGCTCTTAACTACACACTCCCCTGCCATCTCGTTTATCGGATGGTTGAGGAACGTAAAGACTACAGAACTTATTCCCTGTTCCTTAGCGTATTTGACGCACTCGCTTATTAGAGCTTGATGTCCCTTATGGACTCCGTCGAAGTTGCCCAGAGCCGCTGCCGAGCTTTCTATTCCTTCTTTTGCTTCGATAAGACTTGTATATAAGATCATGAAAACACCTTTACGGGCACAAGACTGTCCCCTGTAAACATTGAAATTCCAAGCAGTACGCCGCTGCGGTAAACAGCTGTCGGTTCGTTCTGCGCAAAACCTTCCGGATCCATCTTGATCGTAGCTCCGTTAAGATATCTGCGCGACGCTTCTTCCGAAATGTTGAGCTTCGGCATCTGTCCAAGCGCATCTTCCACCGGACGGACATGTTTAAGTACTTCCTCACGGGTCATGTTCCGCGCATCGTTAAGGTCCAGCGCGTCCTGAAGCGTAAAACCGCAGGCTTCCGTCCTTGTAAGAGAAGAAAGACAGGCGCCGCAGCCAAGCTTAAGTCCTATGTCGTGGCATATCGTCCTAATATAGGTGCCTCTGGAACAGCAGACCCTTATGCGGCCTTCCGCGGTCTTAGGATCGTATTCCAAAAGCTCTATGCTGTGGATAGTTACCTTGCGCGGTTCAAGTTTTGGCTTCCCGCCGCCTCGTGCAATGTCGTAAGCCCTTCTGCAGTTTACGAACACAGCGCTGTAAGCAGGCGGTATCTGGTCTATGGATCCGCGGAATTCATCCAGTACTGCGGATATCTCCACCGCGGAAGACGGAACGGGCATTCTTTTACCTTCCTGAACTGCGTCCGGATCCGGATCTCCCCAGATGTCCTGAGTAACTGTTGCAAGTCCGAAACGTATGCCGGCCTCGTAGGTCTTGGACGCGGTATCCATGTATTCAATAAGCTTTGTGGCTTTTCCGAAGCATACAGGAAGAACACCGGTAGCGTTCGGGTCGAGCGTTCCGGTGTGTCCCATCTTTCTGATGCCGGTAATGCCTCTCATTATCGCTATAACGTCGTGAGAGGTAAATCCGGCCGGTTTGTTTATTACTATGATGCCGTAGTCCATCTGTCAGCCGTTCTTTAGAGAACGCGCAAGCTCTTCTTCCACGGCGGCCTTTGTCTTGGAAAGAGCCTCAGGAAGAGGAACTTCCAGAGTTGCTCCGGAAGCTTTTACGTGGCCCCCGCCACCGAGCTTAACGGCAACGCGGTTTACATCTGCAGCGCCCTTGGATCTGAGCGAAAGCTTAATGCTTCCGTCTTCGTGCTCCTTTAGGAAGGCGCATACTTCTACACCTGCTATCTTGCGCAGAACGTCTATGCAGCTTCCGGTCATGTCGTAGGAAGCGCCCAGTTTCTTAAGCTGCTCCTGAGTAACGTAGGATATTACTGCTTTTCCGTCCGCAAAGACCTCCATCCAGTCCACAATGGCAGCTTCCAGCTTTATCTGAGCCATGTCCAGCGTATCGTAGATGAGCGTTGCGAGCTTTTCGTGCTCTATGCCGTATTTGTATAGTTCTGCGGTAACAAGGTGGCATTCCGCCGTAGTATTGGAATACTTAAAGCATCCGGTGTCCGTTAGTATGGCAACGTAAAGATCTTCCGCGATCTCCTTGTTGATGGATACACCAAGCTCTAGTATAAGCTCGTAGACCAGAAGACCTGTTGCCGAAGCTTCCGGCTCTATTACGGAATGATCCGCAAAACTGCCTACCTGCATGTGATGGTCCACACAGACCTTGGTCCTGCAGGATTCGAACACCGCCAGACGCTTTTCTATCCTTCCGGAATCCCCGCAGTCCACAACAAGCGCAAGCTCCGGCTCGAAAGGCATGCTGCGCACGAAGAACGGATCGCCTTCGTGTCCGGAATGGTCGTGCATGAACTTAAGATACCCGGGGATGTCGTCCTCTATAAGGATGACGCAGCGCTTGCCGAGGCTTCTTAAGGCATGACAAAGAGCCAGCGCGGAACCTATCGCGTCGCCGTCCATGTTGGTATGAGTCATGATCACGACTCTTTCGGCTTCCTTTATGCAGTTTACGATATCAGTCCACATATTCATCTGCTTCGGAGCCTGCATCCGGCTTCTGTTCTTCCGTTGCCTTTATCTCGTCCAGTATCCTGTCCATCTTAGCGCCGTATTCGTAGGACTCGTCGAACTTGAATATCAGCGCGGGCACGTGCCTTACCTTTACGGCCCTGTCCACAGCCGAGCGGATGTAGCCCTGGCTGCTCTCGAAGGCGCTCAGCACGTCTTTCTTATCCTCTTCCGAAAGAGACTTTCCGGAATACGAAAGACAGGTAATGTAAAGAGTAGCGTAGCTGCCGTCCCTTGTAACGTCTACTCCGCTTAAGCCTATCATGCCTTTGCCGAACCTCGGATCCTTAAGGTCTCCGCGGACCAGCATCTCGCTGACGGTCTTGCGTATCTCTTCACCGAGCCTCTCCGGCCTGTGACTTCTTCCCATTAATCTCTCTTGACCTCTTCCATCTTGAAGGCTTCGATTATGTCGCCTTCCTTAATGTCGTTGTATTTCTCGATTCCGATACCGCATTCGTAGCCCTGGGCGACTTCCTTAACGTCGTCCTTGAAGCGCTTAAGAGATCCGATCTCGCCTTCGTGGATGACTATGCCGTCGCGCACAAGACGCAGCTTGGCGCCTCTTACTACCTTGCCTTCCAGAACGTATCCGCCGGCAACTATGCCAACATTGGGCACCTTGAATGTGTTCCTGACTTCGATCTTGCCGAGAACGACTTCCTTGAATACCGGGTTGAGCATGCCCTTCATGGCGGCTTCGATATCGTCTATTACCTCGTATATTACGCGGTAAGTACGGATCTCGACGTCTTCCTGTTCTGCCTGTGCGGAGACCGCGGAGCTGGGACGTACGTTGAAGCCTATGATTACGGCGTTGGACGTGCTTGCGAGCATTACGTCGCCTTCGGTTATGGTACCTACGCCGGAGTGGATTATCCTTACGCGAACGTTCTCGTTCTGAAGCTTTTCGAGCGACTGCTCCAGAGCGCCCACGGAGCCCTGAACGTCTGCCTTGATTATAAGGTTAAGATCCTTTATCTCGCCTTCCTTAAGCTGTCCGAAGAGCTTCTCCAGACTCATTGCGGAGCTCTTTGCCATAACCTCGGCGCGGAGCTTCTCGCTTCTTCTGTAAGCGATCTCTCTGGCGGTCTTGTCGTCCTTTACCATGTAGAACTCGTCGCCTGCCTCCGGTACTTCCGTAAGACCGGTTATCTCTACAGCGGTAGCAGGTCCGGCTTTTCTGATGGACTCGCCCTTATCGTTTGTCATTACACGTACTCTGCCTGCGGCTGTTCCTGCAACGAGAGCGGCTCCTGCCTGGAGAGTTCCGTTCATTACGAGCAGCGATGCTACAGGTCCTCTGGCCTTATCCAGCCTTGCTTCGATAACGGTACCCATTGCAGGTCTGTCCGGGTTGGCCTTAAGTTCCAGAACTTCTGCCTGAATAAGGATCATCTCAAGCAGCTCCTGGATGCCCATTCCGGTCTTAGCGGAGCAAGGAACGCATATTACGTCGCCGCCCCAGTCTTCTACGATAAGTCCCTGGTCGGCCAGATCCTTCTTAACAAGATCCGGGTTAGCAGCCGGCTTGTCCATCTTGTTCATCGCAACGATGATCGGAACGTTGGCAGCCTTTGCGTGGCTTATGGACTCTATGGTCTGAGGCATTACGGAGTCGTCCGCGGCAACTACCAGAACGGCAATGTCCGTTATGTGAGCGCCTCTTGCACGCATGGCGGTAAACGCTTCGTGACCCGGAGTATCCAGGAACACTATGCGCTGACCGTTGCAGACGACCTCGGAAGCACCGATGTGCTGGGTTATTCCGCC
>JAFWVZ010000120.1 GCA_017523605.1 Bacillota bacterium
GCTGGCCACCATAACCCTTCAGAACTACTTCCGCATGTACAAGAAGCTCGCCGGCATGACCGGTACGGCCAAGACGGAGGAAGAAGAGTTTACCGAGATCTACAACATGCAGGTAGTGGTGATACCCACCAACAAGCCTGTCATCCGCGAAGACATGGAGGACGCGGTATATACCACCCAGAAGGCCAAGTTCCGCGCCATCTGCGACGAGATAGAAGCAAGGCACGCTACCGGCCAGCCGATACTGGTAGGTACCATCTCCGTTGAAAAGTCGGAGATGCTTTCCGGAATGCTGCAAAGGCGCGGCATAAAGCACGAGGTATTAAACGCCAAGCAGCACATGCGCGAGGCTGAGATAGTAGCTCAGGCAGGTAAGAAGAACGCCGTTACCATAGCCACAAACATGGCAGGCCGTGGTACGGATATCATCCTGGGAGGCAAGGACTCAACCAAGGCGGAGCACGACGAAGTTGCCGTTCTGGGCGGACTGCACATAATAGGCACGGAGCGCCACGAGGCAAGGCGAATAGACAACCAGCTGCGCGGCCGTTCCGGACGTCAGGGAGACCCCGGTTCTTCGCAGTTCTACGTTGCTCTGGACGACGACCTAATGAGGCTGTTCGGCGGCGAAAAGATCCAGATGCTGATCGGCCGCATGGGCCTGGGCGAGGACGAAAGGCTGGAGGCCGGTCTGCTCTCCAAGACCATAGAGAACTCGCAGAAGAAGGTAGAAGGACGCAACTACGGCATCCGTAAGTACGTTCTGCAGTACGACGACGTAATGAACCGTCAGCGCCAGATCATCTACGAGGAGAGGAACCGTGTGCTTAAGGGCGAGGACCTTAAGGACCACATCCTTAACATGATGAACGACATCGCCGGCGAGATAGCGGACGGTGTTACCGCTCTGTCCAAAGATCCCATGGAGTGGGATTACACGGAGCTTGCGGCAAGGATAAAGGCCGTTTCTCCGGTGCTGCCTGCTCTGAGGCTGTCCGACGAGGACAAGCGCGGTCTGGACAGAGACTCCCTTAAGGAACGCATAATGGACCTGTTCCGCGATGCCTACGCCCGCAAGGAGAAGGAGATAGGCGAAGAGCGCATGCGCGAAGTGGAGCGCATGATCCTTCTGCGCATAGTGGACACCAAGTGGATGGACCACATAGACGACATGGACCAGCTGAAGACAGGCATAGGCCTGCGTTCCCTGGGCCAGCAGGATCCTGCAAGGGCTTACGCCAACGAAGGCTTCGACATGTTCGAGCTTATGCTTAAGAGCATCTGCGACGACATGGTGCGCTTCGTGTTCGGCGTCACCATCCAGACGAATTCCGAGAGACGTTCCGTAATAAGGATAGGCGCCAGCTCCAAGGAGGACGTAAAGTCCGCCGCGGACGAGGCAAAGGCAGAGGCTGCCGCAAAAGCGCGCGCCCAGGCAGGCATCGCCAAGGGAAGCATGCCCAAGGCGGCGCCAAAGGCAAACGATACCGGCGGCGAAAAGCCTATGCCTGTAAGGGTAGAGAAAAAGCCCGGCCGCAACGACCCCTGCCCCTGCGGATCCGGCAAGAAGTATAAGAACTGCTGCGGAAAGAACCAGTAAGATCGGCGGCGTCGACAAAACTGGAAAACAGTTTTTTGGGACAGCCCAGCGCAGCACCCGGTCATAAATAACAGGAGCAATAAATGGTATTACTCGACAACATAAAGCTGCAGCTTCCGCAGCTTACGGAGACTCTGGGGAAACTCAGAGACTCTCTTTGACATCCCTGTCTTAAAGGAAAAACTTGCTGACATAGATCTGCAGATGCAGATAGACGGTTTCTGGGACGACATGACCCGTGCCCAGAAGCTTAGTATGGAGAAAAAGTCTCTGGAAAACACCATAGGCGAGTACGAGGACTGCGTATCGGAGCTGGAGGACCTTAAGGCCTGCATAGAGATGGCCGAGGAAGCCCAGGACGAGGAATTGGGCGAGGAAGCTAAGAGCACCTTCGACACGCTCTCCGAAAAGGTGGAAGACCTTAATCTCC
>JAFWVZ010000121.1 GCA_017523605.1 Bacillota bacterium
AAGGAGCGCAAGGAAGCTACAGAGGCCAGAAACCAGGCAGAGTCTCTAATCTACGAGACCGATAAGAACCTTAAGGATCTGGAAGGTAAGCTCTCCGAGGACGAGAAGAACAAGATCATGACCGCCAGGAACGAACTGGAGAGCGCCATGAACGCAGGCACCGCGTCCGAGATCAAGGCTAAGATAGACGCTCTTACCGAACAGTATCACACCATAAGCGCCAAGCTCTACGAGCAGGCAGCCGGACAGGCCGGTCAGCAGGGCGCAGGTCCGCAGGGATTCGATCCCAACAACATGGGCGGCGCAGGATTTAACCCCGGCGCGGGATTCGGCGGAGCCGGATTCAATCCGGGAGCAGGCTTCGGAGGCCAGGGCGGATTCAACCAGAACGCCGGCGGAAAGAGCTCCGGACCTAAGGGCGACGATGTAGTCGACGCGGACTTCGAAGTAGTCGACGATAAATAATAACAACGGCTTATGATACGCCAGGCCGCTTCCGTTAAACGGGAGCGGTCTTGGCAGTTGATAGGCAAAACGGTTTTTTACGATAATGGCAGATAAAAGAGATTACTACGAGGTGCTCGGCATCCAGAAGGGCGCTTCGGACGAAGAAATAAAAAAGGCATTCCGCAAGATGGCCATGAAGTACCATCCGGACAGAAACCAGGGCGACAAGGACGCCGAGGAGAAGTTCAAGGAGGTAAACGAGGCCTATTCCGTACTGTCCGATCCGGATAAGAAGAATAAGTACGACCGCTTCGGATTCGCAGGAGTGGATCCCAACGCGGGATTCGGCGGAGGCGGAGGCGCAGGATTCGAGGGATTCGGCGGATTCGGAGGCTTCGGAGGCGGCGGCTTCGAGGACATTTTCAACATGTTCACAGGCGGCGGCTTCGGAAACAGCTACAGCGCCAATTACAACGGTCCCAGAGAGGGCGCGGACATCCAGCAGCGCATGAACATCACTTTCGAGGAGGCTGTGTTCGGCGCCAAGAAGAAGATACGTCTTACAAAGAACGTCCAGTGCTCCGACTGTCACGGCACCGGTGCTAAGAACGGTACGTCCAAGCACACCTGTCCTACCTGCGGAGGCAGAGGCCAGGTGGAGAGCGTGCAGCAGACCATACTCGGGCCCATGCGTTCGGTAAGGACCTGTTCCGCCTGCGGAGGCACGGGCGAAGTGATCGATACTCCTTGTCCCACCTGCCACGGCAGCGGAATAATAAGAAAGACCGTAGAGCTTACCGTAGACATCCCCGCCGGAATAGGCGGCGGATCCAGCAGTCCGGTCCTTACTCTGAGAGGGCAGGGCGAACCCGGTACCAACGGTGGTCCGGCAGGCGATCTTTACATAGTTCTCAACATCGGATCGCACAGTACGTTCACCCGCAAGGGCGATGACCTTTACATGACGCTTCCGATCAACTTTACGCAGGCAGCCCTCGGCGACGAGGTGACCATCAAGGGCCTTAAGGAGTCTTTGGTCTGCAAGATACCCGCAGGCACACAGCCCGGCACCACTCTCCGCATGCGCGGCAAGGGCGTAAAGAACATCCGGACCGGCAAGCCCGGAGACATTCTGGTACAGGTAAAGCTGGTAGTTCCTACGGATCTTACGGACGCCCAGAAGGAGCTTTTAAGAAGCTTCGGCGAGGCTCCGGTAGTGGAACAGCCCCCCGCCGGCAGCAAGAAGAAGGGCAGCTGGTCGCAGAAGGTAAAGGACTTCTTTGAATAGGAAAGCGCTGTTTTTGCGCGGATAAAGGAAACACAGGAAACATGAGGGCAGCTTTCTATACCTTGGGCTGCAAAGTGAATCAATACGAAACAGAGGCCGTGGCGCAGGAATTTTTGCGCCATGGCTGTTTGCTTGTATCGGAGGATGAAGAGGCGGACGTCTACGTGGTGAACTCCTGCAGTGTAACGCGCGAGGCGGACAGGAAGTCGCGCCAGTATCTGCGCCGCATGAAGCGCAGGAATCCGGACGCCGTTACCGTGCTGATGGGCTGCTACCCGCAGACCTGCCCGGACGAGACCGGTTCTTTGGAGGAGGCGGACATAGTCATAGGGACGGAGAACAAGCTGTCCGTAGTGGAGCTTGTGGAGAGATTCCTTAAGGACAGGAAAAGACTGGATCTGCTTACGGAAACGGATGACAGCGGCGTCAGGAAAAGGCCTGCAGGGCCTTCCGGCTGTACTGTACTGGAGACAGAATACAACGACATCGGAGCCGTAAAGAGCATGCTCGGAAGCAAGAGAGCTCTGATAAAGATCCAGGAGGGATGCAACCGTTTCTGCTCCTACTGCATAATACCGCACGCGCGCGGACCTATAAGGTCCAGAAGCCCCAAAAGCATAGAAAACGAGGCTTTAGAGCTCCTGAAGACCGGCTGCCGTGAAATAGTTCTGGCAGGCATCAATACTGCGCTCTACGGGCTCGAAAACGGCTATAAAAACGATATGGAGTGGTCTTCCGAAGACCTGGAAAACGTGCGCGGCATAGAAATAGTTGTAAAGCTTCTTAACGATCTTCCGGGGGATTTCCGCATAAGGCTGAACTCGCTGGAGCCCACGGTCGTTGACCGCGATTATCTGGCTTCGCTGCTCAAATACGGCAAGCTTGCGCACCACGCGCACATATCCGTCCAGAGCGGTTCGGACCGCGTGATAGCTTCCATGAACAGGCATTACACCCGCGCTGATTATCTGCAGATGGTCCGTACGCTTAAAGCTTTCGACAAGGATTACGGAATAACTACAGACATAATAACGGGTTTTCCCGGCGAGACCGAGGCGGACTTCCAAGAGTCCCTCAGCCTCGTGGACGAATGCGGATTCCTGCACGTGCACGCTTTTCCGTATTCAGAGCGGCCCGGAACTCCCGCGGCGTCTATGCCGGGCAAGGTCCCGGTAAACGTCCGGAAGGAGAGGGTGGCAAGGCTTATAGAAGCCGCGGATGCAGCGTCCCTGAGGTTCCGCGAAGGACTGACAGGTACGGTGCAGAGGGTCCTGCCGGAGGAGTATTGCGGAGACGGTCTTTGGAGAGGCAGGGCATCCAACTACACGAACGTCTGGTTCGAGGCTCCTGCTGAGCCGGATTTGACAAGCACTTTCGTGGATGTTACGATTGAGAAGACATATAAAGACGGCGTTTTCGGACGCGCCGGGGCAGAGACGGAGACCATCCGCGGGACTGACGGCGCCGCGGACGCGCGGAAAGGAGAGCAAATGTCGGACTGCATATTCTGCAAGATAGCGAACGGCGGGATACCCACGAACAGGGTATACGAAGACGATAAGATCGCGGCGTTCAGGGATCTGGAGCCCCAGGCCCCCGAGCACGTTCTGGTCGTGCCCAAAAAGCACATACAGTCGCTGGATCAGACCGCGGAAGAAGACGCGGGGCTGCTCGCTCACATAATGCTTAAGATCAAGGAGATCGCAAAGATACTGGAGCTGGAGAACGGCTACAGGGTAGTCATCAACACCGGCGCGGACGGAGGGCAGACCGTGCCCCATCTGCACGTGCATCTTCTGGGAAAACGCGCCATGGCGTGGCCTCCGGGCTGATGCCGCAAAGGCCTGAAGGCATTCACCGGCCGGCATGAAACGCATAAAAAGATCCGGAACCTTGCGGCTCCGGATTTCTTTTTAGTATCTCTTATTAGCCTTCTTGCGAGCAGCCTCGGACTTCTTCTTTTCACGAACGCTGGGCTTCTCGTAGCATTCCCTTTTCCTGAGTTCGGCCATGATGCCGTCTCTAGCGCAGGAACGCTTGAATCTCTTAAGAGCACTCTCCAGGTTTTCACCCTCTTTTACAGTTACCTGTGCCAACGGTCTCACCTGCCTTTCCTGTTCTGAACGAACAGAAACATTATACATACTTAGTCTCTTGTGCGCAAGCATTTTCGAAGCTCTGCCGCATTTATTTTTCTGAAGCGTTTTGCGGCCGGCTTTCCGAGGCAGCGCGTATCATTTGCGCAGCAGCCTCGCGCGCAGCACCATTTTTTAGATGCAGAAAAGGGCTATTTATGATACACTCGAATCAGAGAAGTCAAAGGAGGAAAACTTGAGCGAGATAAGGATAAATCCAAGCGGCGCCGTGGAGTTCTCGGAAGTGTTCGGAGCTTTCGACCACAACCTGGAGACCGTTGAAAAAGCAACGGGCTGCAGCATCACATACAGAGGCGACCAGATAATCGTAAACGGCGAGCAGGCGGACAAGGCGGCGTTCATAATCAACGAGCTTTTCAAGACCGCCGAGAACGGCCAGATACTGGACGATCAGAAGGTAGGGTACATCATCACGCTGGCGGGCGAGGGCGTTTCGTACACGGACTCCAACGTTTCGCGCGACGTAATATGCTTCACGTTCCGCGGCAAGCCTCTTAAGGCCAAGACCATTGGTCAGAAGAACTATGTGGACGCCATAAAGAAGAACGACATAACCTTCGGCATTGGTCCCGCGGGAACCGGTAAGACGTACATAGCGGTCGCCATGGCGATCAACGCCCTTAAGAACAAGGACGTGGAGAAGATAATACTCGCAAGGCCCGCCGTGGAAGCCGGAGAGCGCCTGGGATTCCTGCCCGGAGACCTTCAGGAAAAGGTAGATCCTTACCTGCGGCCTCTGTACGACGCGCTCTACGACATACTCGGCCGCGAGGCAACGCTTCGCCTTAAGGAAAAGGAGACCATAGAAGTGGTCCCGCTGGCCTACATGAGAGGCCGCACGCTGGACAACGCGTTCATAATACTGGACGAAGCCCAGAACGCCACCAAGGAGCAGATGAAGATGTTCCTTACGAGGATGGGCTTCGGGTCCAAGGTGATAGTCACCGGCGACGTTACGCAGGTAGATCTTCCGCGCGGCAAGCGCTCGGGACTCGTGGACGCCGTAAACATCCTTAAAGGCGTGGAAGGCATTGCGTTCTGCACCCTTACGGATTCGGACGTTGTGCGCCATCCGCTGGTGCGCCGCATAGTTAACGCATACGACAGATACATTTCTAAACACCCGGAGTGGTCGGAGGAATAAATGACATTATATTTTGACGAGGACGTAAGGCCGGACGATGCCACGGCAGCTGAGATGGAAGCCGCCGCGGTGGCCGCGCTGGAAGGCGAGGGAATAGATCCGGATACCGCCAGCATATCCGTCAGTTTTGTGGACAAGGCGGAGATAAAAAGGCTCAACAAGGAGTACCGCGGAGTGGATAAGGTCACGGATGTGCTCAGCTTTCCGCTGTACGAGAGCGGCTGCATACCCGCGCCGGAAGATCTGACGGAAGACGAGGAGCTTGCCCTGGGAGACGTAGTCATCTGCGAAGAAGTCTGCGAGGCCCAGGCAAAGGAATACGGCCACAGCATCGAAAGGGAGATAATATACTTATTTACTCACAGCGTTTTCCATCTGCTGGGCTACGACCACGAGACGGAAGAAGACAAGGCCGACATGAGGGCAAGGGAAGAGGAAGTAATGAGCCTCCTGGGGCTGGAAAGATGAAGAGTGCTTTCGTAGGAATAGTAGGAAGGCCGAACGTCGGAAAGTCCACGCTGCTTAACGCGATGCTCGGCGAAAAGATAGCGATAACAAGCCCCAAGCCCCAGACCACAAGGAACGCCGTACGGGGCATATACACCAGATCCGAAGACGGACAGCCCGTCTGCCAGCTGGTGTTCATAGACACTCCGGGCATCCACAAGCCGAAGAACAAGCTGGGAAGCTACATGACGGATACCGCGGTCTCCACCCTCAAGGAGGCGGACGCGGTGCTTTTCCTTGTGGACAGTCTGTACGAGGAGAACGGCGGGGACGCTCTTATAGTGGACCTTCTGAAAAAGGTCGAAACGCCCAAGATACTTGTAATTAATAAGACGGACAAGATCGCTCCGGACGTCTACGAAAAGATATACAACACCTACGACGCCATGGGCATCTTCGATTTCATAGTGGGGACCAGCGCCGTAAAGGCCGTCAACGCGGACGTGGTGCTTGCAAAGCTGGAAGAGCTTGCGCAGGAAGGTCCCATGTTCTTCCCGCCGGACATGGTAACGGACCATCCGGAGAGGTTCCTGGCAAGCGAGATA
>JAFWVZ010000122.1 GCA_017523605.1 Bacillota bacterium
ATCGTCCTGTGCTGTCCTGCATTCCGGGGCGTGTTTACTTGATCTTGACCGTTACTCTGGCCGGCGTATACTCTACGGTAAGCCCATCTATGCTGTGTCCGGGATAGAGCGTAAGGATCGCCTCTCCTTCTCCGCGCCCGTCTGCATCGGCTATGGGAGCGACGTCGCCGGAGCCCAGGGTCCTGAGCGTAGTCACCGGACCGGTAACTTTAACGACGATCTCCGAAACACCTTCTGCCAGTTCCGCAGAAGCGGCATGGCCGTCCGCGACGTTAAGGACCGTTACGTCCGCAGCTTTGAACTTGAATATAAGCTGACCGTTTTCGGCTATCGTGAACCTGGCGCTCAGCGGCTCCGAACTGTCGGCTTCAAACACTCCGCCGGGTATGATAGGCTCCACGTCGAACGAAGCGTCTTCGAATATGCCGTCGATATCTATGGGCTTAGCGGTGATCTCCGAGATCTGCGACAGCCTGGCAGCCGGGCCTTTTATGGTTATGGTCTTGCTGATATCCGTGCTCCTGAGCGTGGCGCCCTCCCAGACGGAACCCTCCACCGGAACTTCTATGGGAACAGTCTTGGTCTGGTACATTACGGCATTAACGCCTATGACTTCGTAAGCCAGCTTTACTCCGGTGACGACCTTTCCCGTCTCGTCCACGGGGGTCGCGGCAAGCATTAGATCCATGGGCTTATCCACTTCCGCGCCGGACAGATCCCCGCTTACTCTGACCGCAGTAACTTGAGCGAGTCTGGAAGCCGCGCCTGTGGCTTCTACCTGGGTAAGCCTGCTGGAAAGGACTGTTGCCTCCTTTCCCGAAGCCGAACCGGAGAGCACTACCTCCACGGGCTTGGATACGGTAACAAGTTCTTCTATTACAATATCCACGCCGGGTGCGTTGATCTCAACTACGTTAATACCCGGGGGCAGCGCCGCCTTTATGGCCGCTGTTCCGCTGCCGAAAGACAGCTCGGATATGTCCGCACTCAGCTTGATGTCTTCTGCCTTTACTTTGTTGATGTCGTTGCGGGCGCCGGATACGGTGATGTTAGCCTTATAACCTTCCGTGGTCACAGGGGCAAGCTCCTTTTCCGCAAGTGTCTCCACACCGGTTATCTCCACGGGAACATCGCGCAGCGTTGTCTGCACGGTGGGATTGGCAATGTTTATAACATAGAACCAGAGTATTATTGCCGCAACTATGGATACTATTATATCAATCCGCTTCTGATTCATTGTCTTTCCTCCTAAGCAGATTGCGAAGCTTCGACATCAGCCGGTCGTCGTCCGGCTGGTCGCTGATGTACATGTTGAAGAGCTGCTTTTCTATGGACTTGATGTCCAGGAATCTGGACAGACGTCCGTCCGCAGCCATGGAGATTATTCCGGTCTCTTCCGATACTATAATAGACACAGCGTCCGAAACTTCCGAGATGCCAAGTCCGGCGCGGTGGCGCGTTCCGAGATCTTTGCTGAGGTTCTGGTTCTGGGTGAGCGGAAGCACACAGCCCGCGGCAAGCACCCTGTCGCTCCTTATTATGGCTGCTCCGTCGTGAAGGGGCGAGCCCTTATAGAATATGTTCTCCAGAAGAGGCGTGGACAGCTTGGCGTCCACGATGGTGCCGGTGTCCGCGATGTCCTGCAGGGCGGTCTCTCTTTCTATTACTATTATGGCGCCTTCTTTTCTGGCGGCAAAATATTCCACGGCGGAGACGATCGCGTCCACGTTGTCCGAGATCTCCTCCTGCTGCAACGAGAACTGCCTTGTGAACTTGCCTCTGCCCAGGTACTCCAGACCTCTTCTGAGTTCCGGCTGGAAGACTACGACCAAAGCAATTATTCCAACGTTAAGTATTCCGGTGAATATCCAGTTTACGATGTACAGGTTGAGAAGATCCGACAGGAAAGCCGCGACCACGACAACTACAAGACCCTTCGCGAGCTGCTCCGCGCGGGTGCTGCGAATGAATCCAAGAAGCTTATAGATCAAAAAGCTGACTATGGCGATGTCTATGACATCGGTGATGCCGAAGCCCGAAAACAGGCTGCTGATGACCTGGCCCATGATCTCCCCTTTCGTTGTCTTTTGCAATTAATGATTTTATACAATTTTTGTGTGTTTTTCAAGGCAGTACGGGATTTTTTAGGTTAAAACGGCACAAATCTGAGGCAGAAACGGTACACGCGGCAGGCGGCGCGGTTTACAGTTTTCGCGATTTATGATATAGTTCGAGTATCAAAAACAGGTAGAAAGCGGCAACGACATGAAGCAGTTTTACGCAGGCAAATTAGAAGTAAACGAAGAGATAACGGACTTTTTCATGATAAAGTCCGCAGCCGTACGCACGGGCTCCAACGGCAAGGATTATCTGGACCTGGGACTGGGCGACTGCAGCGGCGAGATCAACGGAAAGAAGTGGGACATTTCCCCGGACGAACTTCCGGCGATCAAGGCTCTGCAGGAAGGCGACCTCGTAAAGATAAAGGGTCTCGTTACGGAATGGAACTCCGTTAAGCAGCTGCGCGTGCAAAGGATACGCAAGGCGGTCCCCACGGACGAACTTGTAATGTCGGACTACGTTAAGGCAGCTCCGGAGGACCCTGCGGAGATGTTTGCGTACGTCCTGGAGAGAGCAAACGCCATAAAGGACGAAGGCCTCCGGAAGATCGCCGTTGATGCTCTGGAAGAGAACAAGGACAGACTGCTGTACTACCCCGGAGCAATGCGCAACCATCACGCGGAGCTGGGCGGACTTCTGTACCATATAAGACGCATGCTTACGATGGGCCTTAAGGCCTGTCAGGTCTACACCGGACTGGACAAGGACTGGGTGGTCTGCGGAGTTATAATGCACGACATGGAAAAGCTCAACGAGCTAAGGTCCAACGAGTTCGGCATCTCCCCGGGATACACCGCACAGGGCAACCTGCTGGGCCACATAGTCATGGGCGCCGCAGCGCTTAAGGAGCGCGCGGAAAAAGCAGGCCTGGACGAAGAAAAGACCATGATGCTGCAGCACATGATAGTATCGCACCACTACGAGCCGGAGTTCGGAAGCCCGGTAAGGCCTATGTTTCCGGAGGCTGAGCTGCTGCACTATCTGGACATGATTGACGCCAAGATGTTCGATTTCGAGGCTGCGCTGGAAGGCGTGGAGCCCGGCGGATTCTCTGAAAGAGTACATACTCTGGACGGCCGCATGCTCTACAAGCCCACGTTCGAGAGGCTCAACACGGAAAAGAACAAGAACAAGTAGATACCGGATCACGGCATAATGAAAGAAGAAAAGACGGGTTCCGTAAAGGAACTGATCTTCCACAACGATTCCAACTTTTTTACCATACTGCTCTTCGAAAGCACAGAAGAGCAGTTTTTTGCCGTAGGGAAAATGCCGGACCCTAAAAAGGGACGCAGCTACAGGCTGACGGGCGAGTGGACCGAGCACCCCAAGTACGGCGAACAGTTCGCGTTCGGCAGCTTCGAGGAACTGGAGCCCACCGGCGCGGAAGGAATAGCATCGTTCCTGTCGTCCGGGATAATTAAAAACGTAGGGCCCGCCACCGCCATGGCGATCGTAAAACGCTTCGGGGACGACACCCTGCGCGTTATCGCAGAAGATCCGGACAGGCTTACGCTTGTAAGCGGCATCGGACCCGTAAAGGCAAAGGCCATAGCGGAGGGCTACGCCGCGCATAGATCCTACGCGCAAGTAGTGCTTAAGCTGTCCGCGTACGACATAAGCCCCGCGGTCTGCATGAAGCTCTATAAAGTTTACGGATCGGAAGCCGCGGAAGTCGTTAAGGAGAACCCTTACAGACTTATAGACAGCATATACGGCATAGGATTCGTTAAGGCGGACAGGATAGCGCAAAAGCTTGGAATTCCGGCGGATTCGCCGTTCAGGCTGCGCAGCGCGGTGGTCTACGATCTGGAGTACCACGCGGGCCTCGGCGACACCTTCGTACCGGAAACGGACCTTACGGAGGACGTTGCCGTAATGCTGGACGTCCCGAGGGAAGACATAAGCTCCGCGATATTCGACCTGGCGCTGGACGGCCGGGTGTTCAAGGAGAATCTGGACGGTCAGAACATAGTAACGCTCGCGTCCTACAGGCGGGCCGAGAACTACTGCGCTGCAAAGCTTCTGCAGCTGATAAACTGCGAGCTTACGGCAATACCAGTAGATCCTGCGAGGCTCATAAAGCGCAGCGAGCGCATCGCAGGTATAGAATTGTCGGAGACCCAGCGGCGCGCTGTAATGTCCTCGCTGGGCAACGGAGTCTCCATAATAACCGGCGGCCCCGGCACAGGAAAGACAACGATAATACGGATGATACTGTCCGTGCTGGAAGAGGCAGGCATACCCACGGAGCTTGCCGCTCCCACCGGCAGAGCCGCCAAACGAATGAGCCAGGCCTCCGGCCGCGAGGCTCAGACCATACACCGCCTGTTGGAATACTCCTACGAGGAGTCCTCGGACCGCATGGTCTTCGGCAAGAACCGGGAAGACCCCCTGGACGCCGGCTGCGTGATAATAGACGAGATATCCATGGTGGACATACTTCTTATGGAGGGCCTGCTTGCAGCCATAAAGCCCGGCACACGATTGATACTGGTAGGCGACGCGGACCAGCTGCCGCCGGTAGGCGCAGGCACGGTGATAGCGGACCTGCTGGAATCCGGGATAATCCACAGCACAAGGCTTACGGAGATATTCCGACAGGCGCAGGAAAGCATGATAGTCGTAAACGCGCATGCCATAGACCGCGGCGAAAGACCGGAGTTCAACGGGCACGGCAGCGACTGCTTCTTCCTGGAAAGAAACGGCGACAAAGAGATAGCCGCAACGATAAAACAGCTCTGCGAGAGCCGCCTGCCCGGCTACTTTGCGCATCTGGACCCGTACAGGGACATCCAGGTGCTTACACCGGTGCGCAAAGGCATCTGCGGGTGCATGGAGCTGAATAAGACGCTCCAGGAGGCGCTCAACCCGCCCTCGCCCGAAAAGCACGAAAAATCCTTCGGCGACAAAGTCTTCCGCGAAGGCGACAAGGTGATGCACATAAAAAACGACTACATGCTGGAGTGGAAGGACCTGGGCACGCTGCAGAGCGGCACCGGAGTCTTCAACGGCGACATGGGCATAGTCTCATCCATAAATTCCGACACAGGCGCCGTAAACGTGCTGTACGACGAAAACAGGCTCGTAAGCTACGACTTTACCAATCTGGACGAGCTGGAGCCGGCCTTTGCAATAACGGTACACAAGAGCCAGGGATCCGAGTTCCCGGTGGTGGTGATGCCCATGACCCACTTCCCGCCCATGCTGGCTACGCGCAACCTGCTCTACACGGCGATCACCCGCGCCAAGGAAGGCGTTGTAATGGTGGGCGACCCCCGCATGCCGGGCGTGATGACGGACAACACTTCCGCCAGAAAGCGCAACAGCGGCCTTAAGGCAAGGCTCGTAAAGCTTTGGGAGACCGACTATGAGCACCACGGGAGGTAGAGCGGCACGCGCCGCAGATAAAGCGGCCGGACACGGCATCGTGGCACGCGCTGCAGGCAAAGCGCTGGACCTGGTGTTCCCTCAGAACATCTACTGCCTTTGCTGCGGGGACACCATGGAGAGCAGCCGCATCCACGGCATCTGCGACAAATGCGCCGAAAAGATAAACTGGCTGGACCACGACCCGTTCAGGGCAAGCCTGGAGGACTTTGCCTTCGACCTCGTTCTGTCGTGCTGCGTGTACGGCTTTTACCCGCGCAGGATAATGCACGACCTTAAGCTCCACGGCAAGCCTTACATCGCAAGGAGCATAGGACCGCTGATGGCCGAAAAGGTGCTGACAGAGACTGCGTTGACGGGAGGCGTATACACCGCCCTTCTCCCGGTGCCCTGCACGGCGGCCAAACGCCGCAAACGCGGATACAACCAGGCGGAACTGCTGGCCAAATATGCGGCAAAGCAGCTTGGGCTTCCGGTCTGGACAGACGTGCTTATAAAGACAAAAGAGACGCCCTCCATGAGGCTCTCCACCGGCGAGGAACGCAGAAACCTTATGCAGGGAGTGTTCGCGGTGGATCAAAACACTTGCGCAAAGCTGCCGGGAGCGGATATACTGCTTGTTGACGACGTCCTGACCACAGGGAGCACCGCAGATGCCTGTGCGCGCACTCTTAAGGACGCAGGGGCAGGGACCGTTTCCGTGCTGTGCTTCGCTTCCTCGGCAAGAGCGTTCGAGCCGGAATGGGAGCGGGAGACAATAACTGAATAACTATCCGAAAGTACGGGCTGCCCGGGTCTGTGGCTGCAAGTCCAGGCCAGCTATGGGCAAAGGGACCCACGTAAGCAGGAGCAAGGCTCCTTGTGATCATGGCATAGCTTAGAAGTAAGTCCGCGGAAAATCCGAGCACGGCAGGTGTGGGGTCAAAGGCCAGGTCAGCCGGGCAGCCCGCGCTTTCGGAACATAAAGAAACAGGACCTTACGGTCCTGTTTTATCTTTCGCCGGGCGCCGGTCATGATCGGCGTTGCAGGAACAACACTATGCAGGCGGCGATAATGCCTGCAGTTAATCCTGTCCAAATAGTTGTCAATGCTTTACTCTCCAGCCATTTATATACAAAAGAAAACGGAGGGATCACCTGAAGCAGCGTCATTATTACTGCAACCAGAACTGCGATCCCGAGAGAGATCATAACCCTTTTAAATAGCTCTGTCTTCATACCGCCCTAATAAGTATTCTCCCTAAAAAGAAACAGTTTTGCCGCCTACCTATCCCATCTAAGAACCTATTACTAATGGACAACCGAACCGGGACAACACTATTTGGAAATGCCCCTTAAGAAACATGATCACTGTTTTGTGTATAATTATATCATTAATTATTCATTACGTCTATTGTTCAGACAATACCCTTTGAATATGTGATATGCACACGGTATCTACTATTCGGCATTTGCTTTGTTATTTCTTATAGACAACTAACAAAGACCGCCGGGATCGCCGGCGGCCGTTCTTTTATTCAGTTATTCTTTTAAGCGCCCGCGCTGTTCCGCGGCAGCGCTGCCGCGACTATTCGGTTATCAGCAGGCCGTAGCCGCCGTCGTTCCTCTTGTATACCACGTTGGTGGTGCCGCCTTCCGGGTCGCGGTAGATAAAGAAACTGTGCTCCAGCATCTCCATCTGCAGTATCGCTTCTTCGGAGGTCATGGGGGTAAGGGTGAAGCGCTTGGTGCGCACGATCTTGCCCTCTTCGGCCTCTTCCACGTCCGGAAGTTCGCTTGCGATAACAGCTCCCTGATCCTTGTGCCTCTTTACCAGCCTGGACTTGAAACGCGACATCTGCTTGGACAGTTTGTCTATTACCTGATCCAGGCAGTAAAGAAGGTCGGCGTTGCTCTCCTCCGCGCGGAAGGTCATTCCGCCTGCGGTTATGGTAGCCTCCAGCTTGGCAAGGCCGGTCTTGACCTCGGAAAGCATTACGTTGGCTTCCGCATCCTTGGAGAAATACTTGTCCAGCTTGCTGAGCTTGCCCTCGATCTTGTCGCGGAGGGCCTGGCTGGGATTTAAGTTCCTGCTATTGATCTTGACTTGCATAGTAGAACCTCCTTTAATTTGCTAATTATATTATACACCATTTTGTGTTAAATACGTAACGAAGTTGCGGAGAGGTGATGGTTTTTTTCGACAGCTTAAAATCGCAGCCGCAGCCGGCAGATAAAACGCTGCACGTGCTGCTGAAAAAAACCGGACGGAGCAACCTGTTTTCAGTTGCACGCTCGGCGACAATAGTGTATAATCCTTTTTAGTTAAAGGAGAACCACCATGAGCAGCTTAATGGAATACAAAGGATATCACGGAAAAGTAGAGTACAGCAGCGAGGAGAAGCTCTTCCACGGCAGAGTCATCGACATCGACGATACCATCGCCTTTGCCGGTGCGTCCGTCGCAGAGCTTGAAAAGACCTTCAAGGACGCAATAGACGGTTACGTGGAATGGTGCGAGCAGATAGGCAAGGCCCCCGCCAGAGAATACAAGGGATCCTTCAACGTGCGCATAGCCTCCGATCTTCACAGGGAAGCAGCCCTGGCTGCGGCACAGGCAGGAAGCACCCTCAACCAGTTCGTTGCAGACGCCATTAAGGAAAAGCTCTTCAGACTGTAAAGCGTCTCTGAAACCATCGCAAACAAACAGACCCCGCAGCAATGCGGGGCCTTTCCGTTTTTGATCATTACCACGGCGATGCGGTCATCCCAAAAGTCTCTGTTTTTTGCGAATATGGGGTAATATTTTTTGAAATAATTACCCCACTTTTTAAGAAAAACACTGTTTATGGGGTAATGAGAGCCGCATTTTTACCCCAAATCTCAATCTTTCTGCCTAATATGGGGTAATTATTGCCCTTTATTTTACCCCAAGTTCCATGTTTTTGGAAGGATTTGGGATGAAAGGTCCGCGCTTATACAGTAAAGCATTATCGGACGGACCGTTATTCGCCCGGTGTCCGGGCGCCCGGTCAAATGCGGTTATTTATTTATACGAATCGTACAGTTTCTTAAACACCGGCAGCGAGCGCTTTATCATGTCCTCGGACACGCAGTACGCAAGCCTTACGTAGCCGGGGCATCCGAAGCCGGTACCGCTTACCACCAGAAGATCCAGCGACTTGGCCCTTTCGCAGAAGGCCTCCGTGTCGTCGCCCAGTATCTTAAGGAACAGGTAGAAAGCGCCCTGCGGCTTAACGCACTCGTAGCCGATCTCTTTAAGGCCGCCGTAGAGCAGATCGCGGTTCTTCTTGTACTGACTGATGTCCGAAGTCTGGCCGGTAACGCGCCCCACCACCTTCTGCATAAGGCTGGGAGCGCAGACGAAGCCCAGGCTCCTTCCCGCGCCGCATACCGCCGCGTAGACCTTGTCGTGGTCCTCCACTTCCTGCGGCACCAGGACGTAGCCGATACGCTCGCCGGGCAGCGACAGCGATTTGCTGTAGCTGTAGCACACCAGCGTATTCTTGTAATACTTGGTAACGTACGGAACGTCCAGTCCGTCGTAGACCACTTCGCGGTAAGGCTCGTCGCTTATAAGCACTATGGCATGTCCGAGCTCCGCGGACTTTCTGTCCAGAAGCGCCGCAAGTTTTATGATCGTTTCTTCGGAATATACTGCTCCGGACGGATTGTTGGGCGAGTTGATTATTACAGCTCTTGTCTTAGGGCCGATGGCAGCCTCCAGAGCCTTAAGGTCTATCTGGAAAGCCTTTGTATCCGCAGGTACTTCCACAAGGCGGCCGCCCGCGTTTCCGGCGAACACTCCGTACTCCGGGAAGTAAGGCGCTATGGCTATCACCTCGCTGCACTCCGGCGTTATCAGAGCCCCGAAGCATATGGTAAGGGCCGCCGCGGCTCCGCAGGTCATGTACAGGTCGTCCTTTCCGAAAGCTGTTCCGAAACGCTTGTTAAGGTCGTCCGCAATCGCCTGACGCACGCCGGCATCGCCCTGGGCGGAAGTGTATCCGTGTACCGCTATGGAAGGCTCGTTGTCCAGTATGTCCTCTATGGTCCGGTTGACGCTGTCCGGCGACGGTACGGCCGGGTTGCCCAGGCTGTAGTCGTAGATGTTCTCCGCGCCTACCTGCGCCGCACGCATCTTTCCGTACTCGAAAAGTTCGCGGATGACGGATCTGGCGCTTCCGAGCGCGTACATTCTGTCGGATATGATCATGGTCCTGCTCCTTTCGGTATTGTCTTGCGGCCCATTCCGAGGGCCTTACGGTCTTATGGTTTGCTTATCTGTTCTGCGGACAGCAGAACCTACTTGTTTACCCGGTTGACAGGCTCTTCGCCGTTTTCCGCGCGGAAAATGTTGTCCCATATCGTGCGGTATGCCTTGCGGAACATGTTTACCGTAACCCCCGCTATGTGCGGCGAGAACAGCACCTTGTCCG
>JAFWVZ010000123.1 GCA_017523605.1 Bacillota bacterium
ATCAGAGGCATCGTAAGGGGCAACATCAAATCCTCCAGCAGCGTTTCCATCGCTAAAAACGGCGCTCTTATAGGCGAAGCCGCACTGGATTCCATGAAAGTCGAAGGCCGCATCGACGGTACCGTGCTCTGCGCTCAGGACGCTGTGTTCACATCCACTGGCAGCATGAAGGGCAACCTCTCCACCGGCACCCTGCGCACCGACGCAGGCTCCAACTTCGAGGGCAAGCTCAACATGATACCCAAAAAGCCCGCAGCAAAGCCGGCAGCCCCGGCAGAAGCTCCGGCAGCAAACGCAGCTCCGGCAGCCGCCGCTCAGGTCCGCCGCGACGCGGACCCCGTCTACGAGACCCTTGCGGACGCCATCCGCGCCAAGGAAGCCGCGCAGAAGGCCACACAAAACTAAGGAAAACTGTTGACAAACGCCGCCAACAGGCGTAGTATATACACAACATTTCGAGAGGAAAGTTGTATGAAACACACAAATTGTTCATCTTCATCGTCTTCTTGCTCCGGCTCCTGGTGGGTGCTGTAAGTTTGAATACGAGCTTTCCGATGATACCAAATTAAACGCATTGACCGGAAGCATAAAACTTCCGGTTTTTTATAAGGTCCGGCACGCTGCCGGTCCGATCAGGCAACAGCCCGTTTTAAATATCGAGCATGGATGGAATCAAAATGGAAGAAAGAGTCTACAATTTCTCGGCAGGGCCAAGCATGATGCCGCTTCCCGTGCTGCAGGAGGCCCAGAAAGACCTCCTCTGCTACCCGGGCGCAGGCGCGTCGGTGCTTGAGATGAGCCACCGCAGCAAGTCCTTCGACGACATCATTAACGAAGCCGAAGCCACGCTGCGCCGCATCATGAACATCCCCGACGACTACGTGGTGCTGTTCCTTCAAGGCGGCGCCACGCTGCAGTTCTCAATGGTGGCAATGAACCTCGCGCGCCAGGGCGACACGATGGCCTTCATAAAGTCCGGCCAGTTTTCCACCAAAGCCATGAAGGAGGGCGAACGCTGGGGCAATGCGGTCTGCGCGGCAAGCTCTGAGGACAAGAACTTCAGCTACATCCCCAAGGTGGATCCCGCAAACTTCCCCAAGGACGCGCGCTTCCTGCACTTTACAGGAAACAACACGGTGTTCGGCACCGCGTTCTGGCAGCTCCCGCAGATCCCGGCTGAGGCTAAAGCCAACGGCTGCCGCCTGGTAGGAGACTGGTCCTCCGCCATCCTGGGCATGGACATAGACGTAAAAGCGCACGACCTGATCTACGCCGGAGCCCAGAAGAACATCGGTCCCGCCGGTGTAACGGTGGTCATCCTGAAAAAGGAGATCTTAGAGCAGGAGATCGACCCTGTGCTTCCCATAATGCTCCGCTACAAGCCGGCGGCGGACGCCAGGTCCATGTACAATACACCGCCGTGCTTCGCCATTTACGTCTCGGGCCTCATGTTCAAATGGGTGGAGCAGCAGGGCGGAGTTACCGAGATGGAGCGCAGAAACCGCATTAAAGCAGGTCTTTTGTACGATATAATAGACAATTCGCCGCTTTACACCGGTCTGGCCGCAAAGGAAGACCGATCGCTCATGAACGTCACGTTCACTTTACCGGACAAAGAACTCACCGCTGAATTCCTTTCCCTCTGCCAGAGCCGCGGCATGATAAACCTCAAAGGATACCGTTCCGTGGGCGGCGTAAGGGCCAGCATCTACAACGGAATGCCCCTCGAAGGCGTACAGCTGCTGGCCGAAACCATGAAGGAATTCGAAGCAAGCCACAAATAGGAGGAACACCATGTACAACATTCAGATACTCAACAACGTAGCCGCAGAAGGCCTCAGCGTTTTCGACAAGACCAAGTACAACATCACCGCCGAGCCCGTAAAGGATCCGGACGGCATTATGGTCCGCAGCAAGCCCATCCACGACATGGAATTCGGGCCTAACCTCAAAGTCATAGCGCGCTGCGGAGCCGGGGTCAACAACATCCCCCTGGAGCGCTGCACTAAGCTGGGTATCTGCGTAGTCAACGCCCCCGGCGGAAACGCCAACGCGGTAAAGGAACTCACCGTAGCGGCCATCATCATGACGATGCGCAACGGTTTTGCGGCTATGAACTGGGTACGCAGCCTGTCCGACGAAGACTCCGCCTACGGCAAGAACGTTGTCGAATCCGGCAAGGAAGTGTTCCGCGGCCCCGAGATCATGGGCAAGAGCATTGCAATCATAGGCGTAGGCAACGTCGGAAGCCGCATGGCCAAGGCCTGCCATGACCTGGGAATGAAGGTCATCGGCTACGATCCGTACCTCTCCCACGTACGCCAGCAGGAGCTGCGAGCTTACCTTGAGTTCGCCAACAGCTACGAAGACGCCATCAAGGGTGCTGACGTGGTGACAGTACACACCCCGCTGGACGAATCCACAAAGCACATGGTGGACGCCAAGAGCATAGCCCTGATGAAGGACGGCGTCTACCTTGCCAACTTCGCGCGAGGCGGCATAGTGGACGGCGATGCTGTCTGCAACGCCCTGGAAAGCGGCAAGATCGCCGGCTACGCTAC
>JAFWVZ010000124.1 GCA_017523605.1 Bacillota bacterium
CAAGAAGGGCTCGCAGATGGCCTTCCTTACGGTGGAGGATCTGTACGGCCAGATAGAGACCGTGGTGTTCCCCAAGGTATTCGAGGCTTACAGGCAGAATCTGGAGGAGGACCGCATAGTGGTGGTCCGCGGCAAGCTGGATCTTGCGGAAGAAGGAAATCCCAAGCTGCTTGCGGAATCCGTGCTTCTTCTGGACCAGGCGCTCGTTAAGACCGCAATGGTAAAGATAGTCATCCCGTCCGGATACACGGACGCGGAAGGACTTGGAAAGTTCAGGCAGATAGCCAGGCAGCATCTGGGCGACATGCCCGTTGCCATACTGGTTAAAGATACAGGTCACAAATTCAAGCCGGATTACGACCTTTGGGTGGATCCGTGCGACGAGTTCTACGAAAAACTGCATGAGGCGTTCGGCGAGGACTGTCTCAGATAGGAGGAATAAATGAGGATAGGATTACTTACAAGCGGCGGAGACGCTCCGGGAATGAACGCATGCATAAGAGCGGTCGTAAGGGGCGGACTCTACTACGGAATGGAGATATTCGGCATACGCCAGGGCTACGAAGGTCTTATAAACGGCGACTTCGTTCAGATGGGAACGGCGTCCGTGGCCGACATCATCCACAGGGGCGGAACAATTCTTCAGACCGCAAGGAGCGCTGCGTTCATGACGGACGAGGGCATAAAGAGAGGCTACGAGCAGCTTCAGAAGCACAAGATCGATGCTCTGGTAGTAATAGGCGGAGACGGTACCCTTACAGGCGGAGAAAGGCTGCATTCCCTTACCGGAATGCGCGTGTTCGGTCTGCCCGGCACCATAGACAACGACCTTGCCTACACGGACTTTACCATAGGCTTCGATACTTCCGTAAACACGGTCCTTTCCGCCATAGGCAACATCCGCGATACTTCCAGCTCGCACGGCAGGACCACCATAGTTGAGGTTATGGGACGTCAGTGCGGCGACATAGCCCTGCACGCAGGACTTGCCGGCGGCGCCGAGACCATACTGATCCCTGAGAAGTCCTACGATCTGGATGACATCGTAAAGAAGCTCCAGGCCGGCCGCGACAGAGGAAAGCGCCACTCCATAATAATCAAGGCGGAAGGCGTGGACATCAGCTCCGAAAAGCTTGCCGAGACCCTCACCGAGCGCATGGAAGGCGCGGAAGTCAAGGTCGTGATCCTTGGATACATCCAGCGCGGAGGCAGCCCCACAGCCCGCGACAGGATACTGGCCAGCCGCACAGGCGTGCGCTGCGTAGAGCTCATTAAAGAGGGCGTAAGCAATGCGGCCGTAGGAATAAAGGGAGACACTGTAGTGGACTATCCGCTGGCAGTAGCCCTGGCCATGGAAAAGGACAGCCACCTGGAGTACCAGAGGATCTGCGACATACTCCTGTAGCCCGGCATCGCTTGCTTTATACGAACTCAGAAAGTATAATAAGTTGCTATGAGATTACTTACAGTTATATCAGGAACGATAATATGCCTTACCGGAGTGTTCTGCTTCGCGGTCTATATAAACCCGTTCTCGGACGTGGCTTTCCTTATAGGCCTTGTCATGATGCTCGCCGGAATAATGCTTACGATATCGTACCTCATATCCGGGAGAGGCGATAAGAGGCTTACGGACACTGCTCTGGTAGAGGGCCTCGTTACCTTGCTCTACGGATTCGCGGTAATAAACGACCAGGTTAAGGACAACATTCTTATCATGTTCTTCGGCGCCTGGATGACACTCTGCGGGATCACCAGGATATCGCAGAGCCTTTACATAAGCCGCTTCAACAGAAGGCACTGGGCAAGGGTAATGCCTCTTGGCATAGTTGCCGCCATGATAGGCGTGGTAATGATGATGCCCAGCCTTCTCAGCTCCATAATGCCGCTTATGCTTGTAGGCGGAGCCTTTGTTGTGAATGGACTCAGCATGCTGGTCTACGCAATGTTCATGCGCAGAAAAGATGCGGACGCGTCCAGGGTAGAGCTCTCCGCAAGGGAGAGAGCGGAAGCCCGCAGGCAGATCAAGAAGGCGGAGCGTCAGGAGAAGGAAGCACTGCGCGCTCTCTCCTCGGACGAACGTGCCGCCGCAAAGGCAAAGAAGCTGGAAGAAAAGAAGCTTCTGGCAGAGAGCAAGAAGGCAGAGAAGGCAGCAAGGAAAGAAGCCCGCAAGGAAGAAAAGACTGCGGAGGCAGTCAAGTCCGGGCTTACCATACAAGTTTCCAGACAGGAAGTGGAAGACATCGTAAGCCAGGCTCCGGAAGAGCAGCTTAAGGAAGATGCCAAGGTCGCCGCTCAGGCCGCTGCTGCACTGCCCGAAAGCGTTGCGCAGGCTGCAGCTGCAGAGGCTGCTGCCAAGGTCAGCCTGAAGCTGCCCAAGGAGATCCCCACTGTAAAAGTGGAGCTGGAGGATCCGGAAGAGATCGCCCTTCGCGAGATGAAGGAATCTCAGCCGGAGGTGCGCGTAGCCGCCGTAAATCTGGAAGAGATAGAAAGTGCTCCGGAGATAGAGCTTCCCACGGTGGAGCTCCCCAAGCTGGATCTTGCTTCCGAAAAGGCAAAGGTGGACAGGGAAGAGGTCATTTCCCAGATCGAGAATGCCTCCGTACCGGAGACCGAAGTGGTGGACTACACGCCGCTCAACCTGGACGAGCTGTTTGCGGACGTTCCTTCCAAGGAGTTCTCCGAAGAAGAACAGCAGAAAGAAAAGAAGAGATTTACTCAGGTGCTCAGCTTCGACTGGTCTGAGCCCGATTTTACGGAGGTCAAGCTATGACAGACCGCAGACCTGTTATGCTTCTTATAATGGACGGCTTCGGCATTGCACCGGACGGACCCGGAAATGCCATAGCCGCAGCAAAGACGCCCAATCTGGATAAGCTTTTCAGAAAGTACCCGAACGCTCAGCTTCAGGCAAGCGGCAGAGCCGTGGGCCTTCCGGACGGCCAGATGGGCAACTCCGAGGTAGGCCACACCAACATGGGCGCGGGAAGAGTTGTCTGGCAGGAACTGTCCAGGATCACCAATTCCATAGAGGACGGCAGCTTCTTTAAGAACGAAGAGCTTATCCGCGCCATGGACAACGCAGCCAAGGGACACGCCCTTCACATAATGGGGCTTCTTTCCGACGGCGGCGTGCATTCGCACAACGAGCACCTCTACGCCCTCATCCGCATGGCGGCGGAGCGCGGACTTAAGGACGTGTTTGTGCACTGCATACTGGACGGCAGGGACGTTCCCCCGTCCTGCGCGGAAAAATACATAGAAGAGCTTCAGCAGAAGTTTAAGGAATACGGAACGGGCGAGATAGCTACCATCGCCGGCCGCCTCTACACCATGGACAGAGACAAGCGCTGGGAGCGCGTGGAACAGTCTTACGACTGCTACACCATCGGCGAGGGCTTTAAGGAACTTACCCCCGAGGCTCTTATGGAAAGAGCCAGAAAAGACGGCGAGACCGACGAGTTCGTAAAGCCCGGCATAGTTGCAGAATGCTCCGTCTGCGAAGGCGGCAAGGAGGACAGCTGCAGCGTAAGGCGCCACACGATACACGACGGCGATTCCATAATATTCTTCAACTTCCGCCCGGACAGGGCAAGGGAGATAACCCGCTGCTTCGTGGATCCGGACTTCGACGGATTTGAGCGCAAGGTGGTGCTTAAGGATCTGTGCTACGTATGCTTTACCGTGTACGACGCTACCATCCCCAATGTTACCATAGCGTTCAAGCCGCAGACCCTGAACAATACTCTGGGCGAGTACGTTTCCTCGCTTGGCCTTAAGCAGCTGCGCATAGCCGAGACGGAAAAGTACGCCCACGTTACGTTCTTCTTCAACGGAGGCGTGGAGCAGCCCTATGAAGGCGAGGAGCGCATACTTGTGCCGTCGCCCAAGGTAGCCACCTACGACCTTCAGCCGGAGATGAGCGCATATCTGGTTACGGAAAAGGTTCTGGAGCGCATAAAGAGCGGAGAACTGGATCTTATTATCATGAACCTGGCCAACTGCGACATGGTAGGCCACACAGGCGTTTTCGACGCGGCAGTGGCAGCCGTAGAAGCGGTGGACGAGTGCGTCGGGGCCATTGCGGACGCCATCGTTAAGGTGGGCGGACAGCTTATAGTTACCGCGGACCACGGAAACGCGGACGAGATGCTGGATGCGGAGGGCAACGTAGTTACCGCTCACTCCACCAATCCTGTTCCCGTAATACTTGTTAACGGACCTAAGAACGCGGACAAGTCCGCAGTAGGTCTTATGGACGGCGCGCTGTGCGACCTTGCTCCAACGCTTCTGGAGCTCATGCGCATAGAACAGCCTAAGGAGATGGAAGGCAGATCCCTGCTTATACATACAAGATGAACGAGACCATCAACGAAGAAAATAAATTAGCAGCCGAAACCCCCGAAGCCGCAGCGCCAGAGGCAGATTATACTGTGATCGGTTATTCCGAAACGGAGGATGCCAAGGTAAAGAAGCCCAAGGCAAAAAAGAAGAAAGCTCCGATGAGCGGGATCCGTCTTGCACTGGTCATATTCTGTCTTTGCGTCGTCTGCTTCAGCAGCTATAAGCTGATCGGCATCCTAAGGGAATACAAGAAGGGCACCGACACCTACAGCGAGGTGGAGAATGTCGCTTTTAAGCCTTCGTCTCACACGTCATCCGAGAGCGAAGACGACAAGAGCATAGTTCCTGACATAGATTTTACGGCGCTTAAGGAAATAAGCGGCAATGCCGCAGCCTGGCTGTACAGCCCCGGGACCGTGATCAATTATCCGGTAGCCAAGACCAAGGACAACAGCTACTATCTGGACCATCTCATCGACGGAACGTACAACAGCAACGGCTGTCTGTTTGTGGACTACCGCAACACGGACGGGTTCGCGGACAGGAACACCATAATCTACGGCCACAGGATGAAGAACGGCAAGATGCTCTCCAGCATCACGAGCTACAATAAGCAGGATTACTACGACAAGCATCCGGTAATGTATCTGATCACTCCGGACGGCAAGTACGAGCTGCAGATCTTCTCCGCTTACATTACCGAGGCTACTTCGGCAGCGTACAAGAGGA
>JAFWVZ010000125.1 GCA_017523605.1 Bacillota bacterium
AAGCTCGGCTCCAGAGACGTAATGGGTGTTTTCCCGACCAACATCTTCTTCTACATGCTGATCGGTACCTTCTTCTACGGTTTCGGTATGCACAACGGAACCTTCCAGAAGGTCGCGCAGAACATCCTTTATAAGGCTGGCGGAGCTTCCCGCTTCATGCCGCTCATTTTCTGGTTCGTTACCGCTGTAGTTATGGCTCTCGGCGCAGGCTCCAATGCTGCTCCGGTATTCCTGAGCCCGATCTTCTTCGGTATCGCAACTGAGATGGGAATGAACCCCCTGGTAGCTGCTCTGGGTTACTACACCGCAGGTACCGCATTCAACCTGCTGCCCTGGACCTCCGACTTCGCGTCCAAGACAGGCATCAACATTCCGGTATTCGGTGAAGCCACCGCAAGAACGATCAGCTACGCTGCCATGGTCTACGACATGGTATTCCTGCTCATCTTCTTCGTGATCTTCTGCATCATCACCGGTGCATTCAAGAAGACCGATGCCAACGTTAAGTTCGAAAAGCCCGAACCCATGACCCCGGTACAGAGGAAGACCTTCACGATCATCCTCATCCTGGCTGTTCTGCTGGTACTCCCGATGATCATCCAGCAGTTCGCAAAGAACCCGGTAACCACATGGATGTCCAGGAACCTGGACTTCCTGCTCCTCGGTTCTGTAGGTATCGTTGTCAATCATCTTCTTAAGATCGGCGACATCCAGGAAGTTATCAAGAAGAGCATTCCCTGGGGCGCTATCCTGATGGTATGCGGAACCGGTACTCTGGTTGGCCTTGCCTCCAAGATCGGTATCACCACCACCATCGGCGAGTGGCTCGGCAGCAAGGTTCCGGCATCCATCGTTGCTCCGGTATTCCTGCTCGTATGCGGCGCTCTGTCTCTGGTAGTTTCCGGCGCAGTAGTACAGCCCCTCATGGTTGCGCTCATCCCCGGACTCCACGCTTCCACCGGTGTTAACCCGCTGGTACTTGCCGTCTGCATGATGGTAGGTCTGCAGTATGCAGGCTTCAGCCCGTTCTCCATGGGCGGCACGCTCTCCATCATCGGCTGCACCGACGAGGAAAAGAGAAAGAAGATGGTCGGCCCGATGGTCATCATCGCTATACTGTTCGTAGTCATCACCGCCGTACTGGCTTGGCTCGGACTGTTCGACGCAGTATTCAAGAACGTTCCCTGGGAGTTCGCACCTGCTAAGTAAGGAGACATCATGGCTAGACAGACACTTGTATTCGGCGGAGATTTTTCGATCCCCAGCTCCGATCCCGTTCTTACCCCCGCCAAGCTCTGCGAGGGCATAACAGGACTGCTGGACGGCGCGGATTTCCGTATGTTCCAGCTGGAAGAAGCGTATCTTAAGAAGCCGGTCGAAAGATCTGTCGAAGGAAACCTCGTAAAGTCTCTGGACCCGATCAAGGGCAGAGTGGACCTTGTTACTCTTTCCGGAAACCACTTCTACGATTTTAAGGAAGACGGTGTCCGCGACACCATCGAATGGTGCGAGGAGAACGGAATCGCTCACGCCGGCGGCGGCATGAACGAAGCAGAGGCCAGAAAGCCCGCCTTCGTAGAGAAGGGCGGAGTAAAGATAGGCGTCCTTGCTTACAACGCCGTAGGCGGCAAGCAGCAGTTCGCAGGGCCGGATCAGGCAGGAACTGCCCCCATAAACTTCCACAGAGCTTACAAGCCCCTGGCGGATCTCGACTACGCACAGCAGAGAGCCGACAGACATGAGTTCGATAACTGGAGGTTCAAGGAGCCCATCCACTTCGATACGGACTTCATGGGAGAGAACTACATGGATCCTACCGCTGTCATCAAGATGGCGGAAGAGGTCCGCGAAGCAAAGAAACACTGCGACATCCTTATCGTATATCATCACAGAGGCTACGTGCACCGTCCTGTCCTGGTCAACGACTGGGAGAGGCTGCTGTCGCACATCGCCATCGATAACGGCGCGGACGTCGTAATGGCTTCGCACAGCCACGTTTCCCACGGCTTCGAGATGTACAAAGGCAAGGCTATATATCACGGACTCAACAACTTCGTAATGTATACGCCGCAGCTGGCGCCGGGCTTCAAGGGCCAGGTGCACGGCGACACTCACAACGCCGAGTGGGTAAAGCAGAGGATCGCAAGGTTCGGATTCGTTCCGGATCCCGAGTATCCCACATATCCGTTCCAGCCGGAGAGCATCTACTCGCCGGTGGCCAAGCTTATTATCGAGGACGGAAAGATCGTATCCTACAGGGTAGTCTTTACGCTCACCGAAAAGAGCGGCATCCCCTATGTGCACGGACGTGCCGACAGGGGCCAGGAGATCTTCGACTACTTCCAGAAGATCACGGACGAAGCCGGTCTTAACGTTAAGCTTACCTGGGACGGCGACGAAGCTGTTCTCTCGGAAAAGTAGAGCAGACTTACTCATTAAGTTCAAAAACAGCCGCGGGACCATCCTGCGGCTGTTTTATTATGTGTAGTGTTACAGGCCGGGCTGATTGCAGGTGTATTTCAGATCCGGGTCATTCAGTCTCTCCGCCGCCTCAGTTCTCGCCGCCTTCGCTGCGCGCTGATCTTTGCGACGACCTTTGGGCATCGCGTGAAGATGGCTTCGAATTCTTATGGAATTCTCGCCGTTCACACTGATCACGCCCTAAGGCGTGCTCTGCCGTCGGACGTCGCTCAGATCAGGCAGTTGAGCGGCGGCATCGAAAAAGGCGTCTGAGATACTGCATGACCCGGACCAAAGCAAAACACCGCCTAAGACCCGGCGGTGTTACGTTGAAACATGTATAAGAAGGCGCAAACACTGGTGTTCAACGGACAATAGATCGATTGGTTGATTTAGCTGACCGGTGCACCGTATGCTTTTTGAAGCGCTTCGAAAGCGGTAGAAGAGACTTTTCGCTAAGGCTTTTCCGTGAGGCCGTTAGGTACGAGCTGAACGGTAAAAGCCTCGAAAAGTCTCGGCGTGAAGCCGCGAAGTGGGCTGAGAAAGCATATGCAGCGCCGGTCAGCCATAATACTGCCTGATCACTTTATGACCGTGATCCGCCCTTCAACGGCGGCGTCCAGCTCCGACGAGGTCGTCAGGAACTCCTCGTATACCGAGAAGTCGCTCGTGACCACCATCCGCGCCTTTGCGTTCTTAAGGACCTCTTCGACCGGTATACCGAAGTTCTTTTCAAAACTGTTGTAGTGGTACTCCTGCATTGCTATCTTCAGGCGGTCGTCGTAATGCAGGGGGCGGCCGTTCAGGGAACATTCCGTTAATTCACCGGTCTTGGAATCGAATGTCAGCTTTACGCCTTTTGATACGTCGTAAAATTCGGAGGATCCGTTCGTGCGGAGGCTTTCTGCTATGTAGAAACGGCACATACTCTTAAACTGACTGCCGGTAACAGTCATCATGTAGATGGGGTTGACGAATGGGATCAGTTCCTTAAGATCTTTGTATGTAACCACTGGACCAAGCTTTTTGCCCCGGAGCGTACCTGCGCCGAACAGCATTATGTCGAAACTGGAATCCTGCTGCATAAGATCCGCAAAAAGGTTTCCGAGCTCTGTCTCCGCGCTTCTGGAGGGGTGGGTGAGCTGTCGCTTAAGGACCGTTAGTATGCGCGAGTACTTTTCGTCCGCTTCGGATCTGTATACTTCCAGAACGCTCTCCATTACCGGATCCGGCTGCGCGGTGTCTTCGTTTATCTCGTCGGCGCGCCAGTCACATTTGGTCACGGTATGCTCGTCGGTATCGATCTCAAGATCGAAACGTCCGATGTGGCCGGTCCCGCTTCCTGCCTGGACTATGGGAACTCCGTTTACTACCTTTGCCGTCTTAAGCAGGGTGTGGGAATGCGAGCCTATTATCAGGTCCACGCCCCAGTTGGGATCCAGAAGCTCAGCAAGCTTCTTGTCCTCGTCGTAGCCGATGTGTGTGAGCAGGACCGTAAGGTCTATCTTATCAGTTTTATAGTTGTCTATTATGGCTCCCACCTGCGACGCTGCCTCCCAGACGTCCACGAAGCTTCCGATTATGGGTTCTGCCTTGGTGGCGGCAAGGACTTCCTCGGTGATGATACCGATGAACCTAACTTTAATTCCGTCAATATCTATAACTTTAAAGGGTTCAAACAGTCTGGCATGGTTGCTTTTTATATAAAGGTTTGCGTTTATGATCGGGAACCTGGCGCATTTCTCCAGAAACAGAAGGTGGGCTATGCCGTAATCCACTTCGTGGTTTCCGACCGTGACCACGTCGGGTGCAAGCAGGTCCACAAGCTCCACCGTCGACAGCCCGCGGTACTCGCTGTCTATGACGCTGCCGCGGAACAAGTCGCCCGCGTTCGCGTAGAGCACGTTCTTTTCCTCAGAACGCACTTTCTTAATGTAACCTGAAAGATACGATATGCCTCCGGTCTTTTTGCCGTCCTTCTCCGTGGGAAGAAAGTCTCCGTGCATGTCGTTGGAATGGAGCAACGTCAGCTTTTTGATGTTCGCCATGGCAGCCTCCCTAAGTTATTCTCTGTTTTATTGTATCAGTTTTACGCGAGCTGCGACAGTGGCTGATGCATCCAGCCGGGCGGTATTTTCTGCTTTTTTCCAGTATCCTTCTTTGTTATAATGATTTTTAAGGAGTATATGGAAATGCAGGATGAGGAATATAAAGTAAGCGATATTGCCAAGCTTCTGGATCTTACGCCCGAGACCATCAGGTATTACGAGAGCGTAGGGATAGTAAAGCCGCGCCACGACGAGGTGAACCGCTACAGATATTATCTTTCCACGGATTTTTCCAGACTCTACATTGCCAAGATGCTGCGCAGCATGGGATTCAGTCTGTCGGAGATAAAAAGCTTCTTCTACGAGAAGAACGATCTGGAGCAGAAGGAAGCTTCGCTTAAGCACATGGAACTGCTTAAGGCGCAGGTAAGGGATCTTGAGAACCAGATAAAAGTCCTAAGCGTTATGTCCGGAGAGCTCGGAGATCTGGGACGTCTGGAGAAGGAGTTTGAGACTACTCAGAGCGATCCGTTCTGGCTGGTTCCTTTCCGCCTCAACTATTCCTACAGAGTAGAGGGGCCCTCTACCGGCATGATAAAGGAGTTTCTGGACAGATATCACGTTCCCGGATACTCCTACATAATGAAGGCTACAATGGAAGAAGGGCTTCCGAGCAGCGCCAGGTATACCGGCTATTCCGTACACGGCGAGGAAGAGAAGCCTACTCCTAACGCCATCTACGTACCGGGCCGAAAGGCTCTTCGATTTGCCTACCGGCTGATAGCCGGCGAGCGCTTCAACGTCTGCGCAAGGCGCTTAGGACTCTACGATAGGCTCCGCAGCGCCGGAATAGACGAAGATACCGTGGAGATCTACGGTCATACCATAAACATATCCACGGAAAACGACATTACTTATCTTAACAACGTAGGATACATTCCTCTCGGCGGCGGTCCGCTTGTGGATTGGGACGCCATAGCAGGGCTGTAGTCATCATTCAGCAGGATCGTTACAGGTCATCTAGGTCGAAACATGAGAAAACTATTCATAATTGAAAACGGTTCGGAGCTTGCCAGAGAAACGGCAGACCGCATGACGGACCTTTTGGGCAAGGGCTTTGAAGTAAGCAGGGAAGACCCTGCAGGCGCGGACATGGTGCTCGTGTTCGGCGGAGACGGAGCGTTCCTTCACGGACTGGAATCCTGGGGGTTTCCGGAGGCTCCGATCCTTGGCATAAACACAGGCCATCTGGGATTCTTCCAGGAACTTCTTCCGGAAGACATAGAACTGTTCAAACAGTTCTGCGGCGGCAAGGGGTTTACTCTTCAGACCTACAGGCTCCTTAAGGCGCAGGTCTATTCGACTAAGGGCGAGCAGACCGTGCTGGCAATAAACGACTTTACAATAAGGGACAGGGGAGCCAAGGTAGCAAGGCTCTGCGTTACTATAGACGATAAGCTTGTGGAACGTTTCTTCGGAGACGGTTTCATAGTTGCTTCCTGCGCCGGCAGTACCGCTTACAGCTATTCGCTGGGCGGATGCATCGTGGATCCCAGACTGGAGTCCATACAGCTTACACCAATGGCCCCCATCAACAGCAAGGCGCTTAGATCCTTTACCTCAAGCATGATGTTCCCGCCTACGTCCAGTCTTACGATAGAACCCATGGAAGGCAGCAGCCTGGATCTTGGAGTATACGCAGACGGAATGGACATAGAACCCGGCGAGATCATTAAAGTTAAATTCTCGCTCTCCGAAAAGCGCATACACGTGGTAAGAAAACAGGATTACGATTTCTGGGGCAAGGTGGAGTCCAAGTTCCTCTGATCGTATCCAATATGGTCAGGACAGGCCCTGCGGCATTCGCAGGGCTTTTAATTTTGCGGACCTTCAAGCTTTTTGAGACATTCGGAAAACTTAAAATACTTCTTTACTTTAGCGCACTAATGTGCTATCATAATGCATCATTAAAGTTTCTTAGTCGGGAGCATGGAAATGAGCAAGCTTAAAAACAACGAAACAGACAGACTTTTTGAAGCCATCAGAAGCCTTAAGACCATAGACGAGTTCTACGATCTTTTCGAGGATCTCTGCACCGTTAAGGAGATACGGGACATGTCGCAGAGACTGCAGGTAGCGGAACTTCTAAGCAAAGGGAACAGCTATCAGAAGGTCTCGGAGATCACCAGCGTAAGCTCCGCAACGATAAGCAGGGTAAAGCGCTGCCTGGATTACGGCACCGGTGGTTACGCCACCGTCATTAAGCGTCTGGAGGGAAAGAAATGAACGAGTCAGTACTTACCGGACAGGAAAAGCTTATATTCAAGCTTAGGGAACTGTTTTCCGCGGCCGGATACAAAAGATTCCGCTTAAGCAAGTTCGAGGACTACGATCTTTATTCGGGTTTCAAGGATTTTCTTGTTTCGGAGGATATAATCAGTTTTACGGACATAGGCGGGTCGCTCAAGGCACTTAAGCCGGACGTTACGCTTTCCATAGTAAGGAGCGCCAAGCCGGTCCCCGGCCGTACCGAAAAACTGTTCTACGAC
>JAFWVZ010000126.1 GCA_017523605.1 Bacillota bacterium
AGGACATCAGCATCAGATACGCCGGAGTCTCCGGCAAGGTGAAGAACCATCCGGAGAAGTTCCGCGTGCTCGTAATGTGCGCGGACAACGGCATAATAGAAGAAGGCGTGTCCAGCGCGCCCAGAAGCGTCACCAAGGCGCAGGCCGTAAACATGACCAGGCGCCTTACAGGAATGTCCTCCATGGCAAAATACTTCGGAGACGAAGTGGTCGTTGCGGACCTTGGAATAGCGGATGACTACGACTGCCCCAGCATACTGGACTATAAGATATCCCGCGGGACTAAGAACTTCCTTAAAGAAGACGCCATGACCCGCGAGGACGCGGAAAAAGCCATCCTGACCGGCGCCGAACTGGTAAGACAGGCCGAGCACGACGGAGTGGACGTCCTGGGCATAGGCGAGATGGGCATAGGCAACACCTCCACCAGCACAGCGGTGCTCTGCACGCTGACGGGCATAGACGTAAACACGGCGACCGGACGCGGAGGCGGACTTACGGACGAAGCTTTCGAACACAAAAGAGCCGTCCTGGAAGAGGCGCTCAAGCGCAGACAGCCGGATCCCTCGGACGTCATTGGCACCATCGCAAAGGTGGGCGGACTGGACATAGCCGCAATGTGCGGAGCGTTCCTGGGAGCAGCAGAATGCAGGATCCCGGTGGTGATAGACGGTTTCATTTCCGTCGTCGCCGCTCTGTGCGCCGCAAGGCTCTGCCCCGCCGCCAAGGACTTCATGTTCCCATCGCACGCAAGCGCCGAACCCGGTTACATGACCGCAATAGACGCGCTGGGTCTTACACCCTGGCTGAACCTCGGAATGAGACTCGGAGAAGGTTCCGGGTGCGTGGTAGCGTTCCGCGTAATAGAGGCCGCATGCGCCGAGATGAACAACATGGCCCTGTTCGGCGAGGAGTCCGTAATAGACGATTCCTACCTGGACGAAATACGCGAAAAAGGCGGATTCGGAGAAGAGAAGAAATGACGGTATTCATTTCCGGAGGCTGCAAGAACGGAAAATCCACGATAGCCGAGGACTGCTGCCTGGCGCTGGCAAAGGGAGGCCCCCTCTACTACATAGCCACCATGCAGGCCTACGACGACGAGGACAGGCTCCGCATAAAAAGGCATCAGAAGAGCCGCGAGGGCAAGAACTTCATTACCCTGGAGCAGCCCACGGATCTTTTGGAATGCCTCAAAAGCAGCGACCCGGAAAACGGCACCTACATCCTGGACAGCGTTACCGCGCTGCTGATAAACGAGATGTACTCACCGGACAGACCGGACGCGGATCCTCAGGCCGGAGAACGCACCGCGAAAGCGCTGGAAGACTTCGCCAAAAGCGTTAAGAACGCCGTATTCGTAAGCGATTTCATATATTCCGGGGCGGAAAAGTACAACGAATACACCGTACAGTACCAGAAAGCCCTTGCCCTCTGCGACAGGACGCTGGCGCGCTGCTGCGACGCCGTGGCCGAGATAAGCGGAGGAATACCCACAATGTACAAAGGAGAGCTTCCTTTATGACACCGTTTTTCATGGCATGGATGATGTTCCTTGCCCTGCCCTGCCCGTCGAAAAAATGGGACGAATCCAAGAAGACCGAGATGCTGGCCGCGTACCCGTTCATAGGGCTGATAGTGGGCGGCATATGGCTGGGGATATACAAGCTCTGCGCGGTGCTTCACCTGCAGTTCGTAGGTCTGGCCCTTACCGCGGTGCTGCCGTGGCTCCTGACGGGCTTCATGCACATGGATGGGTTCATGGACTGCGCGGACGCGGTGCTGTCCTTTAAAGACAGGGAGAAACGCATAGAGATATTAAAAGATTCGCACGTCGGGTCCTTTGCCGTCATCTGCACTGTGGTGCTGAGCATCTTTACCCTTGCGGCATGGCTGCAGATACAGTACATGGCAAAGCTTTGGGCGCTTCTGTTTATACCTGTGGCGGTAAGAGCCGTCATATCCGCATGCGTGCTCAGCTTCGCACCGCTTAAGACCAGCGGCTATTCGGGAAAGATAGACGATAAAAAGAGCAAAGGCTGCGCGGCTTTCTGCATAGCGCTTGCCGTCGTGTGCTGCGTTTTAGGCATTGTGCTCTGCGGTCTGCAGGGCATAGCCGTCATAGCAGGAGCGATCGGAGCTCTTGTTGTAGTGCTTGTTATAAGACATAATCTGGGCGGCATGTCCGGCGACATATCCGGAAGCGCCCTTACCATAGGCGAGGCCTGCGCAGTTATCGCGCTGGCGCTTACCGCATGGCTGTAAAGGAGATAACATGGAACTGGTAACAGGAGGCGCCTTCCAGGGAAAACTGGACTACGCCGTTAAGAAATATGCCCTTCTTGAGTCGGAGATCTGCGAATGTACGGAAGACGCGGATCCGGATTTTTCCGCGGTCTGCCTTACCCATTACGAAAGATACGTAATGCGCTGCCTGCGCGAAGGGACAGCTCCCAAGACAAGCTTCGGAGGAACCTACTGCTGCGTGGACGGCGTCTGCGGATACACCGGAGGCGAAGGTGGGCACGGTCCGCTGGTAATAATAATGGACGACATCTTCTGCGGCGTGGTGCCAGCGGATCCGGAGCTTCGGGCATGGCGCGAGCTCTGCGGACGCACGCTTACTGCCCTGGCGCAGAACGCGGAAGAAGTTACAAGGGTCTTCTGCGGCATACCCAAGAAGATAAAATAAGGCAAAAGGAATCTACGGCCCAGGGCCCAAACGCTTATAAGATGAAACTATACTTAATACGCCACGGCCGGACACAGGCCAACGTAACATATACTTACTGCGGACGCACGGACATTCCGCTCTCCGAAGACGGCAAGGAACTGCTCGCGAAGATGCGCGCCGAAGGCGGATATCCGGACCCTCAGGGACTGGACGTCTACACCACAGGCATGATCCGCACCGAACAGACCCTCCGGATACTTTTCGGGGAAATACCGCACAAGCTTAAAAGGTCCTTCCGCGAGATGGACTTCGGGGAGTTCGAAGGCAGGACCTACGAGGATCTTAAGGACGTCCCGGAATACCAAGCATGGATCAACGGGGACCACATGTCCAACGTCTGCCCCGGAGTCGAGTGCGGAAACATAATGGAAAGACGCGTGCTGAGGGGCCTTAACGCGCTCCTTAGGAAAGGCCGCGACGCAATGGTAGTCTGCCACGGCGGTACCATAGCGATAATCTTTCAGCACTTCTTCCCGGACTCCGGGCTTAACTGGTACGAGATCCAGCCGGCCAACGGAACGGGCTACATGATCGAGTTCGACGGAACGTCTCCCCTGCGCTGGGAGCGCATTCCTGAACATATTTAACAACCTGTTGCCGAAAACTTCATATCATTTACACATTTTGTGGTATAATGATTTGTAAAGCAATAAATATGGAGAAAAAACACATGAAAAAGACACTCAGAATAATATCGCTTCTCCTGGTCCTGACCGTGGTCCTCTGCGCCTGCGGCAGCAAGGAAGAGAACACAGCTTTCAGCCACAGCAAACCCT
>JAFWVZ010000127.1 GCA_017523605.1 Bacillota bacterium
ATCATCCTGGCTACCCAGAAGAATATGATGTCGTAGCCCGTCACCAGAACGCTGGTGGGGTAGAATTTCTTAAGATCTTCGGTATCCTTTGGCCAGCCGAGCGTTGAGAACGGCCAGAGGGCGGAGCTGAACCAGGTGTCCAGAACGTCCTCGTCCTGATGGAAGTGCTTTCCTCCGCACTTCGGGCAGACCTCGGGGGTCTGCTTGGCAACTACCATCTCGCCGCAGTCGTCGCAGTAGTATGCGGGGATCCTGTGGCCCCACCACAGCTGACGGCTTATGCACCAGTCCTTTATGTCCTCCATCCAGTGGTAGTAGATCTTGTCGAAACGCTCGGGAACGAACTGTGTCTCTCCCTTGCGGACGGCCTCTATTGCAGGCTCCGCAAGCGGCTTCATCTTAACGAACCACTGCTCGGAGATGCGGGGCTCAACGGCGCTGTGGCAGCGGTAGCACTCGCCCGTGGGGATTATAAGGTCCTCGGTCTTTACAAGGTAACCTGCTTTGTCCAGATCCTCCACCCAGGCCTTGCGGCACTCGTAGCGGTCCATTCCTGCATACTTTCCGCAGATGGGGAGCATGCGGGCCTTTTCGTCCATGCATTCTATCATGGGCAGGTTATGGCGCTGGCCTACCTCGAAGTCGTTGGGGTCGCAGGTAGGAGTTATCTTAACTGCGCCGGTACCCTTTTCCGGATCCGGATAGGGGTCGGCTATTACAGGTATCTCTCTGTTGAATATGGGGAGCAGGACCATCTTCCCTACAAGGTCCTTGTAGCGCTCGTCCTCCGGATTAACGGCTATGGCTACATCCGCGAACATGGTCTCCGGACGGGAAGTAGCTACCGTTATGCCTTCGGAACCGTCGGCTCCGGGATAGCGGAAGTACCAGTACTTGCCCTGCTTGTCCTCGTGTTCTACTTCTATGTCGGAGAGCGCGGAACCGCAGACCGGGCACCAGTTTATCAGCCTGCTGCCCTTGTAGATCAGACCCTTGTTGTAGAGGCGCAGGAAGTGTTCCTTTACCGCCTCGTTGCAGCCCTCGTCCATGGTAAAGCGCTCGCGGCTCCAGTCGCAGGACGTACCCATCTTGCGCTGCTGCGTGGTTATGCGGTTGCCGTATTCGTTCTTCCAGGCCCAGGCCCTCTTAAGGAATTCTTCGCGTCCGAGCTCTTCCTTGGTCTTGCCCTCTTCCTTCTTTATCTTTTCGACTACCTTTACTTCGGTAGCTATGCTTGCGTGGTCCGTGCCCGGTAGCCACAGGGTGCTGTATCCCTGCATCCTCTTAAAACGGATGAGAACGTCCTGGAGCGACGCGTCCATGGCGTGTCCCATGTGCAGCTGCCCGGTGATGTTGGGCGGCGGCATCACTATGGTGAAGGGCTTCTTGTCCGGATCCATGTCCGGAGCGAACTTGCCGGACTCTTCCCACTGCTTGTATATGCGATCCTCGAAAGATTTGGGATCGTAAGTCTTTGCCAGATTCTTTTCCATGATGCTTACCTGTAATTATCCTTTATGCATTCCCGGCTGCCGCTCTCGTCTGCGGCTGCCCGGGGCTGATCACATCTTTATGTATGTTCTTGCAAGCTCGATGTCGGCAGGTACGGGGTAGTAGACGCCTTTTCTGTAGGCGTACGCCTCGCTGCCCTTGCCTATTATCATGACTACCGTCTTGGGCTTTGCTTCGAGTATGGCTCTCTTGGCCGCCTCCTGCCTGTTGGGGCAGATGCAGCCCTTTCCGCCGAACTTTACGAGGTTGCCGTACGCCTCGTTGCAGATCTCCAGAAGGTCCTCGTTGGCCGGGTCTTCTTCCGTTACCCAGGTGAAGTCCGCCAGTTCCGCAGTCACCTTGGGGATGTCCACCCTGCGCTGTATGCCCTTGCCGCCGGGGAATCCTACGACTACCTCCAGCCTGTAGCCGGGGTACTCGGCCCTTGCGGACTCAAGCAGCTTTCTGCAGCTGATCTCGTTGTGAGCGTAGTCCGCTATGGCGATCACGTCGCGCTCTTTGTTCTCGTAGAACTCCATGCGGCCTTCCACCAGAACGCCCTTAAGACCTTCCACTACGTCTTCTTCCGTGGCTCCGAGGTCCAGCGCCACGGCTGCAGCCTCGGAAGCGTTCTCCGCGTTGAAGAGTCCGGGCATCGAGAGCCTTATTCCCTTAACTACGCGCTTTTCTGCGGGAGCCTCGCCTTCCTTGGTGTAGGGAGCGGGGATACCGTCGTAGATGACGGCGTCGAAGCACACTTCTCCGCCTTCCTTGCGGAGGTTCTCCTCCGTGCAGCAGTAGATCTTCCTGC
>JAFWVZ010000128.1 GCA_017523605.1 Bacillota bacterium
ACGTTGAAGCCCAGCTCCTTAAAGAAGGCATGCCAGAACGGCAGGAGCTCGTAGTTGTTGAGCCCCATTGGTATGCCTATGGTCTTCTTGTTCGGGTCGCGGATGTCCGACATCAGCTCGCCCAGAAGCTGCTGCTTGTACTTGTACAGGTCGTAGTGTTCCTTTACGCCCTCACCTTTTATGGGGCGCTCGCAGCGGTTGCCGGCTATGAAGCGCCTGCCTCCGCCGAAATCGTTTATGGTAAGGCTGCAGTTGTTGGTGCACAGACCGCAGCTTGCTGTCTTTACGTTGTGTACGAAGGCTTCCAGCTGCTCCGCGTTAAGCAGAGCGCCTTTGGACGACTCCTCGTGCTGCATTGCGTAGAGCGCGGCGCCGTACGCGCCCATAAGCGGAGCGAAGGCCGGACGGATGACGTTTGCGCCTATCTCCTGCTCGAATGCCCTCAGCACAGAGTCATTTAAGAACGTTCCTCCCTGAACGACTATGTTCTTTCCAAGCGATTCCGCGCTTGCGCAGCGTATCACTTTGTAGAGCGCGTTCTTTACAACGCTTATGGAAAGCCCTGCGGCTATGTCCTCCACGGCGGCGCCGTCTTTCTGGGCCTGCTTTACGGAGCTGTTCATGAACACCGTGCAGCGCGAACCCAGATCCACGGGCTTTTTAGCGTAGAGGCCCAGCTTCGCGAACTCAGCGGATGTGTAGCCGAGCGCTCCCGCAAAGGTCTGCAGGAAGGACCCGCAGCCGGAGGAGCAAGCCTCGTTCAGATATATGCTGTCTATTGCGCCTCCTCTTATCTGGAAGCACTTTATGTCCTGCCCGCCTATGTCCAGTATGAAGTCTACCTCCGGACAGAACTTCTTTGCGGCAGTATAATGCGCCACGGTCTCTACAACACCTGTGCCTACGCAGAAGGCGTTGCGTATTATCTCCTCGCCGTAGCCTGTAACGGCAGAGCCGAGTATCTTTATCCCCGGATAGTCCTTGTAGAGCTTCTGAAGGTAGCTCTTTACTATGGGTACCGGGTTGCCGTTGTTAGGAGTATAGAGGGGACGGAAAACGTTGCCTTCCCGGTCCGCAAGCACCAGCTTTACTGTTGTGGAACCTGCGTCTATTCCAAGGAACATCTCTAGGTCCGGAGCGCTGATCTCGCTTATTCCTTCGGAGGCTTTCCTGTGCCTTTCGCAGAAAGCCGCGTACTCTTCTTCGCTTGTGAACAGCGGAGTGCAGGCCGTGTAGCCTTTGCCCATGCTGCGGTTCGCGAGCTTGTCCAGAAGCTGCGGAACGTCTATCGGCTCTGCGCTTCCTGCCCAGGCGGCTCCCATGGCAACGTAGTAGAGCGAATTCTGAGGACAGGTGCCCTTTGCGCCCAGAACGTCGTCGAACGCTGCCCTAAGCTGCGGAATGTATGTAAGAGGTCCGCCCAGGTAGAGAATGTTTCCCTTTATCTCCCTGCCCTGAGCAAGGCCCGCTATGGTCTGATTAACTACTGCGTAGAATATGCTGGCGGCAATGTCTTCTTTTCTGGCGCCCTGATTCAGCAGCGGCTGGACGTCGGACTTTGCGAAGACGCCGCAGCGGCTGGCTATGGTATAGAGCTTCTCGTGCTTTGCGGCAAGCGCGTCCATCTCTTCCGTGGGGACCTGCATGAGCGCTGCCATCTGGTCTATGAAGGCGCCGGTGCCGCCTGCGCAGGTGCCGTTCATGCGCATCTCAAAACCACCGGTAAGGAAGAGTATCTTAGCGTCCTCTCCTCCCAGCTCTATTACGGCATCCGTGTCCGGAGCAAGCCTCTTTACTGCCACTCTCTCCGCGTACACTTCCTGAACGAACGGAAGTCCCATGCTCTCTGCAAGGCCCATGCCCGCGGATCCCGAGATCGCAAGCTCGAAGGTCTCTCCGGGATAGTCCGCAAGGACCTGCCCCAGCATCTCCTTAAGGCATTCGTCTATCTTGGAAAGATGTCTTAAATACCTTGCAAACAGAAGGTTTCCGTCCTCGCCCAGGACCACGCATTTTAATGTTGTTGAACCTACGTCTATGCCAAGCTTCTTCATGCTTTGCCCTCCTGTTCGCGGGCTATCGCCAGCATCAGCTTTATGCGGTTCTCCTGGTTGACCTTGGAGGCGCCTGAGTCGTAGTCCACAGGGAATATGTTAGCCTTGGGGTAGAGCTCGCGCAGCCTGTGTATGGTGCCCTTGCCTACTATGTGGTTGGGCAGGCAGCCGAACGGCTGTGCGCATATTACGTTGCTGTAGCCTTTTTCTATAAGTTCCGCGGTCTCGCCCGGGAGCAGCCAGCCTTCGCCCATCTTAACGCCGCGGTCGATCACCTTGTCCGCTAGTTCCTTTACGCGATCGAAGCCCACAGGCTTAACGAACTCCGGATAGGGTTCCAGAGCCTCGTCTATGGCCTTCTCCCAGCTCTCGGAGATCTTTCCGGCTATGCGGCCTCCCCACAGCGCGGCAAGCCCGCCGCCGTAGTACTCGTGGTCCTTCTCCATGTTCGCGAAGCAGTACTGGAAGAAGCCCAGGGTGCCGGGGATCATGTACTCGCAGCCCTGCGAAAGCAGGAACTCCTCCAGGCCGTTGTTGCCCAGAGCCGCGTATTTTACGTATATCTCGCCAACTATGCCGACCTTTATAAGGTCTTTCTTTTCCTTAGGGATCTCGTGGAAATCCTTTGCCATGGCGGCAAGGTTCTTCTTCATAGAACGTCCGCCGCGGCCCTTGCCGTGCGCAAACTGGTCCGTAAGCTCCTTTATCCACTTGTCCACAACTCGTCTGGTGTCCCCTTTGTTTATCTCGTATGGCAGAGTCTGGTTCTTAAGAAGAAGCAGCATGTCGCCGTAGATAAGGCATCGCAGCGCGGTAAGCGCCATGCCCGCGGTTATCTTAAATCCGCTGTTCTTCTCCAGCTGCCCGAAGCTTACGGATATTACCGGAACGTACTCCATGCCCATGTTCTTAAGGGCTTTGCGCAGCAGCATTATGTAGTTGGAAGCCCTGCATCCGCCGCCGGTCTGGAACATTATGAGCGCGGACTTCTTAGGGTCGAAATCTCCGCAGGAGAGCGCGTAGAGCTGCTGTCCCAGCGAGCAGATGGCAGGATAGCAGACATCGTTGTGAAGGTACTTAAGGCCGGTGTCGATCACCTTCTTGCCGTCGTAATGCACGGCCACCACGTTGTACCCGTACAGTTTGAAAGCAGCCTCAAAAAGCTCCATATGCGTCGGGAAGATGTCCGGCGCTATTATGGTGTATTCTTCCTTCATTTTCCTGGTGAAATCTACTCGCATAAAGCTGCCCTTCTAATAGTATTACTAAGATATATTAAATTATAGTATAGCACTTTATCTGTAAAAAGCGCAAGCGACCAGCGCCGCGTTCCGGCGACCGGGCAATTGTTCTTTACCGGACCGCCGTGTCCGCACCCGATTATTTATTACAGCTGCTGCCGGCCGGGCTTCAGTGCGTAGGAGCAAGGCCATTGGGGGCCGCCGGTGCTTAGCGACTGCCGAGACCGGTATGGTCGAAGGCAGAGCTTAGCACGAGCAGGAGACTGCAGGCTCCTGCGAGGCACCGCTGCGTGGGGGTGCCCCCATAGCGCAAGCGCGGCCGAGATCCTGCGCGCTGAAGCCCGGTACTGTCCGCAGGCGGAAATAAAAAAGGGCGGACACGCGGTCCGCCCTTAAAGAACAGCCTATTGGATTACTTGTTGACAGCATCCTTGAGAGCCTTGCCGGCCTTGAATACGGGAGCCTTGCTTGCGGGGATCTTAACGACTTCGCCCGGCTTCTGCGGGTTTCTGCCCTGACGAGCCTTGCGAGCCTTAACTTCGAAGGTACCGAAGCCGATCAGCTGTACCTTTCCGCCCTTCTTGAGCTCTGCCTCGAGTGCTTCCAGCGCCGCGTTAACGGTGATCTCCGTATCCTTCTTGGTAAGACCGGTCTTAGCTGCTACGCTTGCTACTAATTCAGACTTATTCATTTTATTCCTCCTATTTTTTATTGGCTGTAAAAACGCCTTTTCGATACAACTTTCGTTCACCTATTATTGTACTGATTTCACCAAATAAGTCAACCTCAAAAACGCCGAAAAGGCTTAAAAAATCAACATTTATCGGGATTTTTGCCCTGCGTCCGCAAAACTGATTTACATAAAACCGCCGCCCCCTTAAAGAGAGCGGCGAGTCGCTAAACAACTGTGTAAAAACTATCTCTTGAATATGCGGCTCAGTCTCCTGAGACCGGGTGCGGAGGACAGCTCCTCCGGCTTTATGGAACGTGTCAGGAAGACCATTATCACGTAGATAACGACGCCTATGAAAACGGCTGCCAGGGTCGACACCGCGTTGCCCATCCTTGCGGAGAGGATCCTGTACACGCCGAACGCAGCGGCGCCCATGACCGCGGAAGAGATCAGCGGCCCCATGAACATCAGTTTCAGATCGAACTTCATGCCGGTGTAGCGCCTTACGGCAACGAGGTTAAGCCAGGCTGCCACTATGTAGGCGCAGGTAGTGCCTATGGCGGCTCCCCTTACGTTGACCGCGGGGATCCTGGTGAGAACGTAAGTTATGACGACCTTTACCACTGCTCCAATAAACAGATTCTTTACCGGTATGCCCTGCCTTCCTATGCCCTGCAGCACTCCTGTAAGAGCGTGGACCGAGGCCAGGAAGAACAGTCCCACAGCGTAGAACGACAGACAGGACGCCGCGTTGGCTATGCTGTCCTGCTGGCTGCGGTAGAAGAGCAGCATTATGGGCCTTGCCAGAACTATCATGCCTATGGAGCACGGGAGACCTATCAGCGCTGCGTAGCGCATGCCCAGCGCGCTGTTCGTGCGGACGAAATCCATGTCGTCGCGCTTGAAAGCGTCCGTGATGACAGGTACCAGGCTAAGGCATATGGCCTGCGTAAGCACCTGCGGGAAGTTGATTATCGGGGAGGCCATGCCTGAAAGCTCGCCGTATAGCGTTCTGGCGGCTGCGTCCGTGTAGCCTATGTCCATCAGAACGTTCTTTACTATCAGGGTGTCTATCCAGTTTAGGATAGGCATTATGCAGGCGCCTATAGTGATGGGTATGGCTATGGCGAACAGGTCGCGCACAATGCCGGAAGAAGGCTGTATGGGCTTGCGTCCGGACTCCTTTATCTCCGACATCATTACAGGCTTGTTGTGGACGAATATGAACAGGACCGCGATCAGTCCGAACAGAGCGCCCGCGCTTGCTCCGAAGCTTGCTCCGGCAGCGGCATGGGGAAGCCCTTTGGACATCAGGAGAGCCGCCAGCGCCAGACCTATGCCTACGCGGAACACCTGCTCCACGACCTGTGATACGGCGGTCGGACCCATGGATTTCTGCCCCTGGAAGAAGCCTCTGTAGCAGCTCATGATGGGGCACAGCAGCAGCGCCGGG
>JAFWVZ010000129.1 GCA_017523605.1 Bacillota bacterium
CTCACTGACTGGGGTATTGCAGCTCACAACCTGCTCCACGAGATCGAGAAGCAGTACAGCGTAGATACCAACAGAGTTTATTGCACCGGTCTTTCCATGGGCGGCTTCGGCACCTATGCAATGGCTGTAGCTCATCCGGAAGACTTCGCTGCGATCGCTCCGGTCTGCGGCGGACTCGATCCGGCTAAGGCAAACGTACTCGCTGCCAACAACATCGCTGTATGGCACACCCACGCCAAGGACGATACCGAGGTACTGTGGGACGGCTTCGGCCAGCAGTCCATCGACGCTATGAAGGCTGCAGGTGTTGAGTACAAGACCTGGATCTTCGAGGCTGGCGAGATCTACTATCCGGGTCCGCACTTCGCATGGACTCCGGCATACGCAAACCAGGAGATGAGAGACTGGATCTTCGCTCACAGCAAGGGCGAGAACGCAGACCTCCTCACCGGACTTACGGTAGACGATATCTCCATGAAGACCGAACTCAAGGGATTCAAGGCTTCTACCCATTCCTACACCGTAAACGTTCAGGATGACATCTACGGCGTACGCATCACCCCGACCGCTGCCTCCGGCGCTAAGATCACCGTTAACGGCGAAGAGCTCAAGAACGGCAGCTACATCCTGCCGATCCCGCAGGGACTTGACGATTACTTCACTGATCAGAAGGTCACCGCAGTTGTAAAGGTAGTTGACGGCGACAAGACCGGAACCTATACCGTTACCGTTATCAGAGAGGAAGTCACCGACGTCTACGCTCTCTTCCAGGAAAAGAGCTATAAGGACGCTCAGACCGGCCTGACCCTCCCGTACGAGCTCTATGTACCGAGCGACTACGATGCTTCCAAGAAGTATCCTGTAGTATTCGTACTCCACGGCGCAGGCCAGAGACTCCAGCCGCTCTACATGCTGCTGGCGCGTTATCAGGAAGCTACCGCATGGGCTGTTGACTCTGAAAAGGGCAAGAACCAGTGCATCGTAGTCAGCCCGCAGGAGACTGCTGCTGACGGCGGCGGCTGGACCAAGTTCATGCAGGCCTACGACAAGAAGCTCAGGACCAAGGCTGACATCGTCGCTGACGTCGGCGATCCGTTCGAACTCACTGACTGGGGTATTGCAGCTCACAACCTGCTCCACGAGATCGAGAAGCAGTACAGCGTAGATACCAACAGAGTCTATTGCACCGGTCTTTCCATGGGCGGCTTCGGCACCTATGCAATGGCTGTAGCATATCCGGAAGACTTCGCTGCAATCGCTCCGGTATGCGGCGGACTTGACCCGGCAAAGGCTTCTGTTCTCGCAAAGAACAACATCGCAGTATGGCACACCCACGCCAAGGACGATACCGAGGTACTGTGGGACGGCTTCGGCCAGCAGTCCATCGACGCTATGAAGGCTGCAGGTGTTGAATACAAGACCTGGATCTTCGAAGCTGGCGAGATCTACTATCCGGGCCCGCACTTCGCATGGACTCCGGCATACGCCAACGAAGAGATGAGAGACTGGATCTTCACTCACAGCAAGTAATACAGTTTTCATAACTGAATAGCTGAATTTAAGGCTCTGCGGCTCAACGGCTGCAGAGCCTTTTATATGTCCCGCTTTACTTGCTACCGGCAGCAAAAACCTATATACTTATATAGTTATGAAGAAATTCCGGCTCACAACTGCACAGACAGCGGTGATAATGGCGGCGCTGACGCTTGGGTCCAAGTTTCTCGGTTTTATCCGGGAGGCTGTGCTTGCCAATTATTACGGCGCGGGCATGGTCACGGACGCTTACAAGATAGCGCTCAGCATTCCGAATTACCTGCTGGCCGCCGCGGTGAGCGCTTTTGCCGCAGCCTACATGCCGGAGCTCGCCAATATAAGCGAAAACAAAGGCCCGGACGAGGCCAATACATTTACGAGCAGGGTCATAAACTTCCAGCTCATCATAAGCCTTGCGGTCAGCGTGCTCGGAATGATCTTTGCCGTGCCGCTGGTGCGCTTCTTTGCCCCGGGCTTCGGCGCGGAATCCGTAAGCCTCGCAGCGTACTATCTGCGCGCGTCCTTCCTTCTGGTGGTATTCAACATTTTCATAAACGTCTGCGGCGCGTACATGCGCTACAAAGAAGTCTTTATACCGGAGATGGTCTTCGGGCTGCTGCACGACGTCTGCATCATAGCGGCAATCGTCATAAGCTTTAGGACCAGCAGCCTCGTGCTGATTTACGGAACTGTTATCGGGTACTTTCTGAGGGCGGTCTTCGGAATGGGCTACTCCAGGCGCTGCGGCTACAGATACAGCTTCGATACGCAGTTCGGCCCTGTCATTAAGACCGTCGCGGCCATGGCGCTTCCGATCTTTCTCGGAGGCTACGTGACCCAGTTCAACACCATGATCGACCGCATGCTGGCGTCCAGGCTCACCGAGGGCAGCATTTCCGCGCTGGACTACGGCAACCTGATAGTCGGGGTCATAGTGGCGGTCACGACGACCATACTGACTACGATAATCTATCCGCGCCTCACCAAGGCCTTTGCGCAGGGCGACATGGAGCGCATCAGCCTGCTCTGCAAGGACAGCATGAACATCGGGCTGCTGGTGTCCGTGCCGTTTATGTTCGGCTCGCTGGCATTCGGCGGCCCGGTGGTGCAGATAATGTACGAGCGCGGCGCGTTCGGAGCGGCTGCCACGACCATGACCACGCAGGCCTTTATGTGGTATTCGCTGCGCATCTGTTTTGCGGCTGTCAGCGGAATAATCGTTTATGTTTTTTACACGCTGCATGACACGAAGACTCCGGTCTACTGCTCCTGCGCGTCCGTGGCAGTCAACGTTGTCCTTAACCTGATACTCGTCCGCGTTATGGCGCATTCCGGTCTGGCGCTCGCGACCAGCGTCGCGGCGGTCGTCAACGCGGTGCTGCTGTGGATCGCTTTCCGCAGAAAGCACAGCGACATACAGCTTATGGAATCGGTCTCCAAGCTGGTAAAGATCGTGGCCTTTTCAGCGGTCTCGGTCGCCGCTGCCTATGGGCTGTGGCTGCTTGTAAGAGGCGTGCTTCCGGCGCTTATTGCACTTGTGCTTGCCATTCTGGCAGCAGTGGGTGTATACTTAATAGTCCTCAAGCTTGCGGGCTTTGAGGAGATCGCTCTCATAAAGCAGCTTATCAGGCCTTCGGCCTCCGAATAGATTATTCGAAAATTCTCCACATTACACGATAACTACACACTAAGGGGTTAATCTTTAAACATGGAAAAGGGAAAGAGAACATTTTTAGACTGGCTGCGCAGCTGGCCGTTCGACTGGGTATCGGCGGTCATGTTTGTATGCGTGCTGGCATGCTTTACGCTGATATTCCTGCCGCTCAACAAGGGTACAAACAGCGTCGGGGAAATGCTCAGCGGGGAAGGGCAGATATTCAATCCTTATCAGGAGCCGGTAAACGCTGGCGACAACACAGGCGATGATCAGGGTGACGAGCCTGTCGTGGATGTCAGCTTCCGCAACATAGAGTCTCTGCGCGAGGGTGACGAGTCCAGCCCGCTCTACGCGTATTACAAGTTGTATCAGCGCGTCAACGTGCTGCTGCTCGGCGTAAACGACGGCATGACGGACACCATAATGCTGGCCAGCTACGATCTCGACAATCAGAAGGTAGACATCATTTCCATCCCGCGCGATACCTATTACTACCGTTCCGGCTACAGCGAGGTGGCCTTCCACAAGATCAATTCCATAATGCATTCTCAGGGAATAACAAGGCTTGCGCAGGCTGTTTCCGAAACGCTTTACGGCATCCCCATCAATTATTATGTGGTCGTCGATTACGACGCGGTCGTCAAGATCATGAATGCCATAGGAGGCGTCCAGATGAACATCCCCTTCCATATGAAGTACGACGATACCACCCCGGGCAAGGAGCTGCATGTGGACATCCCGGCAGGCATGCAGACCATAAACGGCAGCAACGTTATGGGCTTCCTGCGCTTCCGCAAGACCAATCCGTCCTACGAGAGCCAGGGCTACCACGGATATCCCGGCGGCGACATCCAGCGCATACAGGTGCAGCAGGAGTTCGTCAAGACCGTCATAAAAGAGTGTCTTAAGCTGAAGAATCTGGACAAGGTGCTGAGCGTGGCGCAGAGCTGCATAACCTCGGATCTGAATTACGAGGTCGCCACAAGGGTGGCGGCAAAGGCCATGGGCGGGCTGTCCGGAGACAGCGTAACTACCTATACTCTCCCCGGAACCGATATCCTCAACGGCTATGTCTCCGTCGGTCCCATCCGCTGCGCCGTGCTCTGAGTGCAGATTGGACCGCTTTATCAGATCAGTCAAAAAGAGAACAGGGAACGCGATCATCACCGGTCGCTCTCCCTGTTCTCTTTTTTCTTGTTATATCATATCGGCAGGATATGATCCCGCGTCTGACTCAGCTGCCGTCCCTTTCCTCGGGAAAGGCCATCTGAAGGGCATTGAAGATATTCACACTCCACACCCCGAAGTCGTGTCCGCCGTCGGCGTCCCGATAGAAGGCGTTCTCTCCTTCCGTCAGTCTGTCGGTCTGTTCCACAATGATCTGAAAACCGTAGAAGGTATTCTGCCATTGACCGTCATAGTATCCCGCTCCCGCGTAGAAAAAGGGAATCGGAAGGTTCTTCCGGTCTTCGGCGTTGATTGCCTCGGCCACCGCGTACGGCTGGCTGTTTCCCGAGAAGCAGATGAAATTGGAAAACAGGTCGAGATCCATCTGCATGCCGCTGCCCAGCGCATACAGGGCACCGTTTGACATTCCGCCGATCCCGAAGTGCTCTCTCGCCGCCTGCAGGTCCGAAAGGCTCCCGCTTTGGGCATAGGTGCTGTAGTGCTCGGCGACATAGGGAAGAATCGTTTCCCGGAGCTCTGCCGCCATCTGCTCAATCCCGCCGTCGTTGGAATAATACGGTCCGTTGTAGGTCGTCGGGCACACGATGATCAGCGGTCTGCAGAGCTTCTGCTCAATCATGTTGTCATAGATGTTCTTCATGATCAGCGGGAAGCCGAAGTCATATTCTTTCGTGAGCCATGAATCTTCATCATCCCCTCCCCCGTGGATCAGCACCAGCAAATTGTACTTTTCCTGCCCGGTATATCCGTAAGGAAGATAGACATTAAGGTTCTTCGTGACTTCTTCGTCAC
>JAFWVZ010000130.1 GCA_017523605.1 Bacillota bacterium
ACCATAATACACATGGAAGACCTGGAAGAGGCTATCACCCGCGTTATAGCAGGTCCCCAGAAGCGCAGCCGCGTAATGAGCGACAAGGAGCGCAGGCTGACCGCTTACCACGAGGCAGGCCACGCCGTGGTAATGAGAGCCACCCCGGGTTCGGATCCTGTACATCAGGTAACCATAATGCCGCGCGGTTCCGCCGGCGGATTTACCATGCAGCTTCCGGAAGAGGATCACTACTACATCACCCGCACGGAGATGGAGCAGGACATAATGCATCTTCTGGGCGGCCGCATAGCGGAATCTCTGGTGCTTGGCGACATCTCCACCGGAGCGTCCAACGACCTGGAGCGCGCCACCAAGACCGCTCACGACATGGTCACCAAGTACGGCATGAGCAAGGCCATTGGCCCCATCAACTACTCGGATTCCGACGAAGTGTTCCTTGGCAGGGACTTCACCTCCAAGCAGAACTACTCGGAGGAGCTTGCTTCCAAGATAGACCAGGAAGTACGCAGCATAATCGACAAAGCTTACGCGGATGCCGAGCAGCTGCTTAAGGATCACAGGGCGGAGCTGGACCGCGTAGCGGAAGCTCTTCTGGAGATGGAGACTCTGGACGCGGACGAGTTCGAGGCCGTATATACAGGCACAAAGACCGTAGCGGACCTTCAGGCTGCGGACAAGGAACGCAGCGCTGCCCGCAAGGTAGTGGAAGACGCCGAGGCGGAAGCCCGCGCCAAGAGAGAAGCCGAGGAAAATGCGCTCAGCGAGGCGCTGGATAATGCCATAAACGGCAGGACCATAAGGAAGCCTCCGGTACGCACGCGTATCGCAAGGATAGATAAAGACGGACACATCTCCGTAGTCGGAAGGGCTCAGGATGATGCCCCCAAGGCGGCGGAGGAAGCAGAGGAAAAGCACGAAGAGGACGGCGAGAGCAATGAGTGAGACATTCAGCAACAACCTGCTCAACGGTACCATCTACCACCTGCTGAACTTCGAGAAGTACTCCAACTTCCAGCAGGCGGCCAAGCAGGCAGCCATCAACAACAACTTCCAGATAGTACTTTTCTCGGCGGACTTCAACGTGGTGTTCTCCGTGGAGACGCGCCACACCGTAAGCATAGAAGACGCCGTAAGGACACGTCTGGACAGGCTGGACTTCGATAAGGAACGCCGCGGAATACGCCTGGACGTACGCGGTCTGGAGACTTACTGGGGCCCGCTTGACATCGCCGGCATCCGCTACTACCTGATGCTGGCCGACAACGACAACTACTACACCCAGGACGAGATGACCAAGCTGGCGGAGATAATGGAGCTGGCCATGGGAATGTGGAACTACGTCCCGGACCGCGATCCCGCCGCCGAGATGCTGCGCGCCATGAGACGCGGAAACCGCGGCCTTGCCCACACGCTTTTGGACGAGCAGGGGCTTAAGGAGCAGGACATCCAGGGAGTGTTCCTTATTGCGGGAGCAAGAAAGGACGAGGCTCTTCCGGCCATCTCCGCGTTCGAGACCGAGATGGGTCTTAGGACCATAAAGATAGCCGAGCCGGACGAGATAGTCGGTCTGGTGCTCAGCGCCCCCAAAGCTGCGCTTCCTACTTCCGACGACTGGAAGAAGCTGGCCAACCTGCTTACCCAGTACGGCGCAAAGAAGACTTTCAGCGTAATGACCGGCGCCGGAATAGAGGGCGCATGCAACGCTTTCCAGCTTATAAACGAAACGGAAGCCTTCGTGCAGTTCATATTCCCGCAGAAGCGCTCCTTTACCAAGTTCGAGCTGGCTCTTGCCGCAAACTGCGTAAACATCTGCATGAACGGCGGCAGCGTAAAGCGCAACTATCTGGACCTTATCCGCCCGTTCAGGGACGCATCGGACAACAAGTCCAGACAGCTGATGGAGACGCTGGAGGTGTTCGTTCTGGACGCCGGACTTTCGTCCTCCAAGGCATCCAGGCTTATGGACGTGCACGTAAACACAGTCCAGTACAGGCTTAAGCGCATACGCGAGATGCTGGGAACGGACATAACCGCAAACACGATAGTGCCCGGGCTGATGGTTGCCCTGGCTGTCCAGAGGATAGAAAAGGAGGCCGGCCCGTTCTGAGGCCGCAACGCACATGCTTTTAGCTTTAGATGTAGGCAACACCAACATAGTTATGGGTCTTTACGACGGCAAGGAGCTTAAGGGTTCCTGGCGCATGGAGACCAACCAGAAGAAGAGCGCCGACGAGTACGCGGTATTCATCCGCCAGCTCTTCGACACCCACGGATTTACGTTCAAGGACGTGGACGACGTGATAATCTCCACGGTAGTTCCGTCCATGACATACACCCTGCAGCACATGTGCCGCTATTACTTCAGCTGCGAGCCCAT
>JAFWVZ010000131.1 GCA_017523605.1 Bacillota bacterium
CCTCAGCGGAGGGCATAACGGAACTGGAGCTCTTCCCGGGCAACGACCTCCAGGGAGAAGCCCGCATAGACAAGATCACCATAAAGACTTACCCGGACAAGGAAGCGCTTGTTAACGCTCTTGTTGCTCACGAGATAGATTACATCTATTCATACGATTCCCCGTGGGACTACACCATGGCGGATCTGTTCATGGATAAAGAGGGGATAGACCCCGGCAGGTTCTACGGCGCGGACGCGGACATAGCCGTGTTCCACGAGACTTTAGCTGCCGTCAGCACCCCGGAGTTCAGAAAAGCGGTGCTGCTCAGCATAGACTGGAACGCCCTGCGGGAGCTGTTCTGCGGGAACACCGGAAGCGTTGCGTCTTCCGGACTTCTGCCGCCGTCCGTTATGGGCTATGACGATTCTTACGAGACCTTTAAGACGGACCGCGAAGAAGCCGCCAGACAGCTGGAAAAGGCCGGATTCAAGGACGTTAACGAAGACGGCGTTCGCGAACTGCCCGACGGCAGGGGCTTTACCTTTACCATAGTCTCGGAGAACCTTCCGGAAAGACAGGAACTCTACGAAAAAGCCGCGGCGATAATAGTCGCGGGTCTTAAAGAAGTCGGAATGAAGGCAGCGTTTGCCGGCCCGATCCAGTATGCGTACATTCCGGAGGAAACGGAAACGCAGGAACCGCCCGCGGAGACGCCGGAAGAGCAGTCCGACGGGGAACCGGCAGAGCCGGAAGAGTTCGATGGCTATCATTACGAACTGCTGCTTACCCGTTCCACCGGCGGAAAGGACATCTTCCGCACTGCGGCGTCCGCCATCCTCGAAAATTGGGGAGAGGCCATTCCGGAGAGTGCGTACTATACAGATCTTGCCGGGCACATCGCGGCGCTGGGAACATCCTTAAGCGACGAGGAGTACATACAGAAAGCCAGGGACCTGCAGAAGCTGATATCCGATCGCCTCTACGGATTTGCGCTTTGCTGGGAGGAGTACTTCTTCCCGTACAGGACGGACGAGTTCGAGGGACAGTCCTTCCTGCCGGATACCGGCGAACTGAACCACATGCTGTTTTACAGGATAAAGAAAAAAGCACTTTAGATAATGCATACGAAACTTTACGACTGCCACGGACACATAGCCCTTTGCGGAACTGAGCCGGAAACGTTTTTCGGAGATCTCGCTGCCTGCGGGATCTCTTATATACGTGACGGAGGCGACGCGAACGGAAAGAGCCTGGAAGCTAAAAAGTACATAGCGCAGCACCCGGAGCTCGGCGTGGAATACGCAACTCCGGTGTTCGCTACTCATAAAAAAGGACGCTACGGCGGCATAGTAGGCCTGCCTTTCGAGGACTTTCGGGAGTTCCGGGAACTGGTGGCAAAGGCTGCCTCTTTGGGCGCGGATTTCATAAAGATAATGTATTCCGGGATAATAACCTTTAAGGAATACGGGGAGCTGTCCTGCCTGCCTCTTTCGGCGGAGGAGATAAAGGAGCTCGTAAACATAGCCCACGGCGAGGGCTTTGCCGTAATGGCTCACTGCAACGGAAGAGATGCCGTGCTGGCGGCGATAGAAGCCGGCACCGACAGCATAGAGCACGGAGCGTTCATGGACGACGAATGCATTGCGGCTCTTGCGGAGTCCGATTCCGTATGGGTCCCCACCATGGCTGCGATAACCGCGTTCTGCGGACGTCCCGGCTTCAGCTCGGACGCCGCGGACCGTACGGCGGAAGCTCTTAAGGCTTCTGTTTCCAAGGCTTCCGCGCTGGGCGCAAAGATAGCCGCGGGCTCCGACTGCGGAGCTTTCGGCGTTCCCGCAGGTCCCGGGTCTCTTGCGGAATACGATCTTCTGAGGGAGTGCGGCGTTCCGGAGGAGAGCATCGCGGAGGCAAGCGAACTCATACGGGTGCGCTTCAGGCGCTGGCTTTAAGATACACATTCAGACGGAACATTGCGTTCCGTACCGGCTAGATGACAGATAAAAGATTTTACGGAAAAGTTGCCAGGATAGCCATCCCGGTGGCGCTTCAGGGACTTGTCAGCAGCTCGCTTACGCTGCTGGACAACATGATGGTAAGCAGCCTCTCGGAGACGGCGCTGTCTGCAGTCAATCTGGGAGTGCAGCTTTTTAACATACAGTGGATGATGATATTCGGCTTCTGCACGGGATGCTCCACCTTCCTTACGCAGCTCTGGGGAGCCAAGGACCGGGACAACATAAAGAAGGTGATGGGCTTCGCCCTGGTAAATACCACGGTGCTGAGCTTCATCTTCTTCTGCCTGGGCACGTTCTTCCCGCTTAAGGTTATGAGCATCTACACTTCGGATCCGGTGGCTGCGGAGCTGGGTGCGCAATACCTTCGCACGGCGTCTGTGAACTTCCTGTTCATAGGCATCATAAACCCGCTCTCTACAAGTCTTAGGTCCACGGAGCAGACCAGGATACCCATGTACATATCGCTGGCGGCTTTCGTTACGGACGTAGTGTTCAATTACTGCCTCATCTTCGGAAACTTCGGCTTCCCCAGGCTGGAGATACGCGGCGCGGCGCTGGCCACTGTGATCGCCAGGGCTCTGGAGTTCTGCCTGATGATCTGCATGGTCTTTGTAAGGAAGAACCCCCTGCGCGGACTGACCGCCGGGATGTTCAGATTCGACAAGGCCTTTGCCAAGAGGATATATAAAAACAGCATCTTTACGACGCTCAACGAAACGCTCTGGAGCGGCGCGAACTCCGCAATGAGCGCGGCCTACAGCCGCATAGGGACTCTGCAGTATGCGGCGTATTCGGCGTCCATAACGGTAATGAACCTGTTCCTGATGTGCATGTTCAGCATAGGCGACGCTTCGCTGATACTGGTAGGAGCAAAGATAGGCGAGGGCAGACCGGACGAGGCAAAGGACACCGCCCGCAGGCTCCTTCGCATGGCGGCAGTATTCGGCACCGCGGCTGGTGCGCTGATAGCGCTCTTTGCCGGCACTATAATAAAGATCTTCGACCTAAGCCCGGAGGGCTTTGCGCTGGCGCGGAAAGTAATGTACGTAAACGCTGCGTTCTGCCCTCTGTATCTGGTAAACGGAGTGCTCATCTCCGGCACTCTGCGGGCAGGCGGCGACACTCGCTTTGCGGCAATAACGGAGATACTCATAATGTGGCTCACCAGCGTGCCCTTATCTTTTATAGGGGCGCTGTGGCTTAAGCTTCCGATACATCTGGTAGTGCTGATGGTGCAGTTCGAAGGCATAATAAAGTTCTTCTTCCTGTTCCGCCGCTTCCGTTCCGGCAAGTGGCTGCACTACATGATAGAGGACCTGTAGCGCTCTGCGCGGAAAGGCATGCAGAAATGGCAAAACTAACGGAAAAGAAAAAAAGAGAACTGGCGGAAACTGCCCTTGCCATGAGGAAGATGGCCTACGTGCCGTTCTCCGGCCATCCGGTGGGAGCGGCCCTTCTGGCTAAGGACGGGCAGGTATTTACCGGATGCAACGTGGAGAACAGCTCGTATTCTCCTACGATCTGCGCCGAGCGTACGGCTTTTGTAAAGGCTGTAAGCGAGGGCGTTCGGGAATTCGAGGCCATAGCCATAGCCGGAGGCTTCGGCGAAGTCCCGGAGACCTACTGCGCACCCTGCGGAGTGTGCCGCCAGGTAATGGTGGAGTTCTGCAGCAAGAGCTTTAAGGTGATCCTTGTAAAGACTCCGGACGACTGTAAGGAATACACTCTGGAGGAGATAATGCCTCTGGGATTCAAAATAGAAGACGTAAGCAGCGGAACATACGCGGAAAGGGACTGACATGGAAATAAAGGACATACTCGCAAAGTGCGACCACACTCTCCTTAAGCAGGAGTCTACCTGGGAAGACATAAAGGCAGTGGTGGACG